>NZ_JACASN010000028.1:0-42220 GCF_013390985.1 Acinetobacter sp. Swhac1
GCTTGTGATTCCAGCAGCAACTCTCAACATGCCGTAAATACGAGAAGCACAAACCAAAGCCCCAATCGGAATTTTCCTCAGTGAGTTCAATGAGCTGTTCAGCAATGAGTGCATTGTCATCGCTGAGTTTGGCTTGATAGCGGTAGCAGGTTTCACTAATGCCAAATGCTTTACAAGCCAAACGAATACTAATGGCATGCTGGGCAACTGCCTGTTGTGCCATCTTACGCCGGCAAGATGGCTTTACCCTTGCGCAGCAGTGCTGCTCATTGCCATCGCTTCCTGGATGATTTCGGCCTTTAATCGCTCTTCCGCATACATCTTTTTAAGTCTGGTATTTTCGGCTTCTAGCTCTTTCAGTCGAGCCATTAATGATGTATCCATACCACCATATTTGGCACGCCATTTATAAAAGGTAGCATTACTCATGCCGTGTTCACGGCAAAGGGTCGCTACAGGTGTGCCAGATTCAGCCTGTTTCAAGATGGATATGATCTGACTGTCAGTAAATTTAGATGTTTTCATGCAGAATCTCCTGCTCGTATCTTAAGAGAAAATTCTACTTTTAGATCCTATTATTTTTAGGGGGGATTACCCTAATATTCTTAGGATTTTTAACCAAATATGTGATTATATATAATTCAATTAAAAACTTATGGAAGATGTAATGCTAAGTATTGATAAACAAGCTTTAGAACACGCTTTAGCAAAAACAATGAATTGGAATTTTGATTTAGCAAAAGAGAAACTTTTGGAATCAAAAGAATGGTCAAGTGAAAAAGCTGATCGTGCAGTCAATGACTATAAAAAATATATGGCATTGATGAAAGCAATGGATGGCTATCAACTAGTTCCTAATGAAGAAATAGATGAAATTTGGCACATGCACATTTTAGATACGCGTCAATATATGCAAGATTGTAATGAACTATTTGGTGAATACATGCATCACTACCCATATTTTGGAATGTTAGGTGAAGAAAATAAGACTCAATGGTTAGAAACACAAACTTTATCTGAAAATGTATGGGAACAACTTTTCGGTAATAAACTATATAGTTCGACAAATGTGGGACAGAAATGTCCTCAAGTTTGTCCATGTCATGTAGAAGCTGTAACAAATAACACAGAAGCTTTAAAAGCTGTAATTTAATAGAAGGGGGATTTATGCGAGATTTATTACAGGATAAAAATATTACATATTTCCCCTCAAAACCTCAGATGCAGTCGAAAATTGATAGAAAAATCTTAGATAAATTTGGATTTCAGATATTACGCGATTTCGGTACTTCATCAGAAAAATTAAAAAATTTCATCATGGGGTATGGTTATAGGCTTTTTTATACTGAATCTTTAAATGGATGGCTACATACTTTTGAGACACAAACCGTTGCTACTGAATTGTCAGAGGAATTAGAACAAGGTGGATTTCATACAGATTTTATGTTTCAAAAAGAGCCGCCAAGATATATAGCTCTACAATGTATTAAACCAGACCCTAAGTATCCTCTTTATGGGCGTAATCAGATTGTTAAGATTGATAACTTAATTAATGCAATCACTAAGTGTGGTGTTGGCAAAGATCAATTACGAGAATTACAAATTGAATATGTATTAAATGGTAAAATATATAAGCAGAATTTATTTGATGACGATTTGAAAAGTATTAAGTACCACCAAAAGTTTGCTTCTAATAATATTGTCTTAAATGATGATCTTAAAATTGTTGAATTAATCAATAATCTTAGTTTAAGCATTTGTGAGGATATAGTGCTTAATTCTGGTGACTTATTACTAATAGATAATCACACAACACTACATCGACGTTCGGAATGCTCAGTTAGATATGACTTTGAAAAAAGAATTTTTGAAGGGCGAAAAATGAACTCAGCTCGGTTTAATTGATGGAAATTAAGTTAAATAATAGCAATAAGTTCAAAATAATAGAGATTGACAATACTCATTATAGAGATTTGTTTTTATTAAAATCAGATGATATAAATCTAGTTATAAGCCTAGAGACATTTAACATTTTAAAGTTGTTAAAAGAAAAAGGTAAAGCAAAAATAGCAAACCTTAGTAAAGAAATTAAAGAGCTTATTAAACATAATTTAGTTATTTGCAGTGATGCTAACCTAGATATTTCAAGCAGTCTCTATATCTGGTTGCATCTAACTGATGAATGTAATCTAGATTGTAAATATTGTTATATTCCCTCACTACATTCAAAAAACAAAATAAGAGATGGCTTTTTTGAAAAATTAGCAGAAGTGATCATTCGAGATAAGTCTAAATATAATGAAGTCAATTTGAAGTTGGCAGGGGGAGAGCCGTTTCTCACATTGAAATCGTGGAAGATTGGTTTTAATTTTTTTGTAAAAGAGTTGCGTCAAAATGGTATAGCTCTGAATATTAGAGTCATAACTAACTTAACTATCATCAATGATGAGATAATAAATTTTATAAAAAATTATAAAATAAATCTTTCCTTTTCTATAGATAGTTTAAATAGCAAAAATTCAAGGATTTTTTATAGAAAAAATGTTAACTCATCAGCTAAAGTTTTAGAGAATCTAAAAATACTAAATAATCGTGGTATTACACCATCAGCAATGATCACTGTAGATAAGTCTAACTATAAGAATGTTAATGATTTAGTCGAGTATTTAATTGATAATAATATAGTATTCAGAATTAGTGACGATAAAGGAGACTCTAATTTTACAAATGAGTTTGAGTTTGCACTAAATCAAACTATAGATTTGTTAAATAAGGCTGCAAAAAATGACAAAGACATAATGTATAAGTTCCTTATTTCTGACTTGAATACTCTATATCCTAAAGCTGAACCATGTTCTATGGGGAAAACAGGTACAGCTATTTATATGAATGGAGATATATTTTTTTGTCATACTGAGTTTGGAACTGAAAAAAAATTAGGTAATCTCTGGTCAATAAATTCATTAGATGAAACCATTCGATCTGGATATCACAAACATTTAAATTTAAATTCTGATTGCGATAAATGTTCATGTCGAGCAATTTGTGCTGGTGGTTGCCCTTTATATAGAGTAAATGGTAAGAGTCCTCAATGCACTACCTACCAAAATATTATTAGAAATGTGGTTGAACTTTATGAAAAATGCGAATAATGATTTTTTTATTAAAGGTATTCATGAAAAAAACCTTAAAGGTTTTGATTTTCAAATAAACCATGGTGATATTGTTTTTATTGGAGGTGTAAGTGGCTCTGGTAAATCTACCTTAGTTTTAGATGTAATTTATAGGGAAGCACATCGGCAGCATCTAATGCGTAATGCGACAGATGATCTATTTCAATATGCAGTAAGACCAAATTTTTCAGAGGCTTCAATGCTTGTTGAGAGTGATATGGTCACTCAGAGAGGCTTATTTTCTAGTATTACCTCTACTTTTGGAACAAAAACAAATTTAATCAATGATCTAAGAGATATATTTGTTAAGTATGGTGTGGTTAAGAATGATGGCCGAATAATATCAAAAAATACATTTAATGAAGTTATAAATTTTAAAAATAAATTATATTCAGATAGCCATGTATATTATATTTTAAATCTTAGATCATTTAATGAAGTTAATGTTTTAAAGTCTTTTAAAAAAGATCATACAGCTTATGTTAGAAATCTTAAAACAAATAAAATAACAAAAGTACAGATTGATAAATTAAAAAAATATAACTCTGACGACTATTTTTTTCTAGTTGAAGCTGAATATGCAGTTGATATTTTCCCATTATTTTTAGTAGGAAATGATATTGAAATTAACTTCGATGAAAAATATATTGATATTGAAAATAATATCTTATTTAGCCGTCCATATTTGTCGCTATTTACTAAATCAAAAAGTTCTACTAATTCTGGGCTATGTGTTAAGTGTGGTGGAAATGGTGATATTGTGGATTATGATAGAAAAATCATAGATTATGATAAAAAAATATCTGAAAACAATATTTTGTTAAATACTAGTGAAAAAACTGGCAGATATGAATCACTTAAATTCACTCCAAGCGGACTTGTTGGATTACTTAAAAGAAAAAATATAGATATTAATAAAACATATAACCAGCTCTCTAAGGATGAAAAAGGCTCATTTGATCAGTTAATTCTGGATAAGTTAGTGAGCAATCATGTTGAATCATTACTCTTAAAGAGCCTTTGTAATGAATGTAATGGGACTGGGTATAAGGTTGATGTATCTCATATTTTTGTTGGAAACTTCAATTTTACTGAATTGGAGAAAATGACTTTAGAAGAAATTTTAGTAAAGATTGGTTGTTATATAGAAGTAAATGAACTTGCTGATTTGACAGAAAAAAATAACATATTAAAAAAATTAAAAATTAATAATATTGCTTTAAATAGAGGTTCCTTAAATTTAAGTTCTGGAGAAGTACAAAGGATTAAGATATTTGATTTATTGAAAAATAAAATTAGAAAAAAAATAATAATTATAGATGAGCCCTCTGTAAATCTTCACTACAATGACAATATACCGATTTTAGATTTATTACTAGAATTGAATAAATATGAAAATACATTAATCATTATTGACCATAATGGAATTTATAAGAAAATCTCTAATAAGTCTTTTTATTTAGGGCCTGGCTCTGGTAGTAAAGGTGGACTTCTATTTTCTCCTGATGATGAAAAAGTAGTTGATGAATATAAAAGAAAGGTCAGACATGAAAAAGAGATAAGATTTCTCTTAGCCCATGTGAATAATGTCCATATAGATCAAATCAGTATCCCAGAAAAGGGAATAACCTGTTGTATTGGATCTAGTGGCTCAGGAAAGACAACTTTATTGACAAAACTTCTGCCTAAATCCTTTGAAGAAAGTAATATAAAATATGCTATTTTTGATAGTAAGCCTATATCAACTAATATCCAATCCATCGTAGCTACGTATATTAATGTCTTTGATAAAATTCGGACTATATTTGCGAAGAAGACAAATATAGAAGCCTCATTTTTCAGTTTTAATAGTCGTGGTGGGTGTTCAACATGCAAAGGGCATGGAATTATTGAAAATAATTTATGTCCATCTTGTTTAGGAACTAGATATAGTGATGACATTCGTTTGATCAAAGTTGGTGGAAATACTATTAATGATATTCTTCATATGGAGATTTCATCTTTAATAGAATTAGAAGACTTTAAATTTTTATCAAATATCTATCAATTTATGGAGGCTCTAGGTCTTGATCATCTAACATTAGGACGAAGCGTATCTAGTTTAAGTGGCGGTGAAGCTCAACGCTTAAAGCTAGTTGAATTTCTTCTTTCAACGAATAATGTTAAGTTCATAATATTAGATGAGCCATGTCGAGGACTTGATAAAAAATCTATATCAAAAATGTTAAAGCTTTTTGATGATAATCTTTATGAAAAATCTATATTAGTAATTGAACATAATATTGATTTTATCAAACAATGTGATTTCATTATTGATTTAGGTGAATCAAATACTAATAAAACTAAAGATAATATTACTTTAGGTCATATAAATGATTTTAATTTTCCTAGTTTAGAAATTTTTGATTTTGGCGATTATACTCATAATAATTTACATTTTGATATTAGTTTAAATAATGAAGTAAAAGAGAATGATCTGTTAAGTAAAACTTTAATTAAGCAAGAAAATTTTGCTTTAGAGAAATCGTTTTATCAAGATTCAGTATTTAATTCAGATGAGAATATTATTTTTTATAAAAGTCATCATGATATAAAGAAGATAACTGAAGGAAATGACCATTTTTTTTATAATCCTTTTTTTGATGTATTATATCAATTCCCTTATATTGATTTTAAAAAGAATAAATTTATTGAAAATTTAGATGAGGCTTGGAGTTATTTAGTTGAGACTAGTAGCTTTGAAGATGCTTTTATCAGAGGTAAAGGTGTAGTTGCTACAAAAAATAAGGATCTAATTTACCATACAGTACGTTCTTTATCTGTTATTGATAAACATATTGGTCCTTTAATTGATTATAGAAATTATTTTAATGTATATAAAAACTCATGCAGAATTTGTAAAGGGTATGGAGTAATTAAGTCTTATCCATTTTATGAATATATGGATAATAAATATTCTATATTTGATTCTAATTTTTTAGGTTGTGATTTATTGAAAATATTACCTAAAAAACTGATTAAATTTTTAATAAATGATTTTAAGTTTCCTTTTGACCTACCTTTTAATGATCTGAGCTTAGAAGCTCAAAATATTATTTTATATGGTGCTAAACATATAAATTTTATTCCAAGTTTAACGGATGATAAAGGTGTTTGGAGAGGACTAAACTCTTATACATATTTTTATGGCTCTAAGCTAAACTCTAACTTTAATAGTTCTGCCATAAGAACTATTAGTTGCCCATGTTGTTATAAAGGATTTAATAATTCTGTTAATTATTTTTCTATAAAAGGTGAAAAAATATTTGATTTTTATTAAAAATAATACCTGAGTTAACCAGAACTCTACTTAAGCCAATGTGCTCATGATCTTAAGAATCGGCGTACTCTGATTCATTGTAGACACATTTGTTGCTTTTAGGTGTTGTAAGCAACATATTAGTTTCTTTTTTATGAAGTAATTATACAAAATTATTTATAGGCATTAATTTTTTAAAGTTTAGCTCGAAGTCCCTCCACCAATTGTAAAACAGAGGTCAATCCTTGAGCTGTTTGGACCTGTTCTATCGGAATACCACTGATCAATTTATTTGGTGACTTCATAAAATGCTACATCCAGGCTGTATCCCCACCTGTCAGAGCATCTAGTGATGTGGTAATGCGGATTAAAGTGAGGGCGATTTCTCCCTGTTTTGAAGTGGGATCTAATTCAAGAGAGGTTAAATTTTTCATTGAATCTATATTCAGTATTAAGGCGATTTGATCCTGTGCAAGACCAAGGCGTTCAGCAGCAGTTAAAACTGCCTTAGCTAATATCATTTTCTGTTTTGCAGTTTTTTCTGATGTTGTATGCATGACCGATCCCTGTTTCAGACGCTGCTAATTCATAAAGTTTATACGATTTAATTATCGTTGATTAGACATCCAATGTTTACTAAAGATAGATTAAATTTGACTTTAGATAAGGAAACAACGGTTAAATTATTTTAACAGCATGTAGTGATTTTTAGACCTTCAACTTCCAGTTCAAGAGATCGAGGTCTGCCAATACAGGCTAGATGTAGACAGAATTTAAACGCGGCCAGTGCTTTGGTGTCTTTTGTTGAGTATAACTGGAGACGAACATAATCCTCTTGGGTCGTAGGATGCTCTATTGTGCTTGATTTAGCTAGTTTCAGTAATAAAGGCTGTTTCTTTTTATCTAAAAATTGTACCAAGTTTTGTCCAAGCAAATGCCAAAATTGACGTGGAAACAGGTCTTTTACCTTGGAATAAAATGATTCCAATTGATCAATTTTATTCCATCGATAATGAATGCCAGTATGCGAAACCGTAACACGACTTAAAAATGTCTCAAGCACTGCTTTTATTTGATCTGGATTTTTTTCAAAGATATTTTGAATATTTTCAAAAAAATAGTTCCTTGCTGTGCGCTCTTCAACGGTGTCTATCATCGCTGGTTTCAAAAGTTTATCCAGATGATTTGTGTTGTTGAGATCAAATAACCTTGGGTTATTTTTTTGAGACTTGAGTTGGCCCAATTGTTTGGCATTTTCATACCAATAGTTAACCAGTTCGACAGGTAAACTCATTTCTTGTGATACACGATCTGGATCATGATGAATTTCCAGTAAATTTAAGCATTTAAAAAACCATGCAAATGAAATTTTGGATTCCTTTGTTCCTGCGAAATATTTAAAAAAATCATGAGGCTGTGAGTTAAATGAAACCTCATCTAGAATATCTTCTACGTTACTTTTTAACCAGTCAGTTTGATCGTTGAGTAACTGCTGACTTAAATGGACAGCATGTTTTTCGAAATTGAATGGAGCAGAATCTTTTACTGTGTTTAAAAAATTGAAAGAAGGTAGGTAGCCCATCATCTTCTTTGCTAATTGAGTATCGATGTCTGGGTGATATTGCAGTATTTTATGTCCAGCGATTAGGTAGCTCAGATGAATATAGCTTTTAAAGGTTTCCGTAGGGTCAATGTGACCCAGTAAATGGGCAATCATAAACCAATGATTTTGACCATGCGTATTACGGAGTAACTCTGTCCGAATAGACTGATATTCTTCTTCAGTATAATCCGTCAGATTCTTGACTAGGGGAGCGTAATTACAGTTCAGAACAACGGATAAGTGATTGGCAGCCGTGTGTCGAAATGAGTGAAAAGAATAATCATGAGTTTTAAAAAGCTCGTTCATAATCATTCTAAAAGGTGTTGTCACCGTATGTTTGTTCAGCTTGCTATTTTCATTCCAGTTGCTGAATAGGTATAAGTTTTCCTGATTGAGTAGACGTTGCTCGACTACATGATTATGAAATAGTTGATATTCATAGGTTTTTAATAAGCAATACACAGGGACTTTGCGTTCAGCACTATCTGTTTTAAGCTGATGTAAGTTTCCTTTCTTTTTTGAGCCGTAGGGCTGAATCCATACTGATAGACAGCTCAAGCCCTCGATATCCCGCACACGTAAGCCGAGAATTTCATTAATACGCATACCGGTACGGTAAGCTAAGATATAGATTATTTTTAATATCTTATAAGTATTTTCTTGGCTATTAGCACCTGAAAATAATGTATCTAACTTGTTCATGAAAGCTTGATAAGTCATGGGACCAATGATACGTGCTCTCGGTCTGTTTTGTATGGCAATTGACTCTAATTCGAGAGACTCAGCTTCAAAAACTGTTTGTTGAAAGCTATGGAAGCGTTTCAACATCCTGACGGTCTGACCACTGGATTTTTTAAACTCAGGTTGGCCTGCTTCATCTGCGAGTCGGGTATTCGTGATGATTTGTTGGTAGATCTTCGCTAGGTTCGTATTCAGATCATCTTCGCTATCTAGATATTGTAAAGAGTGAGTTAACCACGGCTCGGCAATACGCGAATAATAAGTGTAAATCGAACCGTCTTTTAAACGCTTATTCTGCTGAAACGATTTTTGAAATTGGTTTACGCAAAAATTAAAACGTTCAGCCAGTGGCTGAATCTGTGCTAATTCTGGTTTATAAAGGCTGATGAGCCATAAGGCGACACGTTTACTATACTCATTAAATTTATCAGCATTTTCAAGACAATATTCAATAATTAGTGCATCAATGCTTTGATCGGTTTGTGATGTACGAATCAGTTGTAAAAGGTCTTTGTGAATCTTTATAACATCATTCAAGGCTTGCTGAATATCATCATTGGAGTAGGATTGACCCGCAATAGATGGTGATTTTTCTACATTTGAATCAGTAAGAGTGTCCTGCTGATATTTAAATTTTGGATGAAGAAATCTTTCAAATTCTATTTCTGATAAGCCACAGGTTGCAGTATTTTCAATGAGACATTGTGAGAGAGCAGGATCAATATCAACTTTTGGGAGTTGCATCCAGTTAAAGCTGGCGTAGTCGCGTAATAATTTATAAGTTTTGAGATTAAATGGTAACTTAATCTTATTAAAAATAAGCTGTAGATAATCTTCTACATTCTGGTTTACTGTACGAATATTTCTGCTATTAAAATGAATTAACCATAAGCGGGTAATTTGATCAGGAATAAAATTACGCGATTTACGAATAGTTTTTTCGTCAATAAAGAGATCTCCATAAGAGGGGGAGAGCGGTTCTAAAAATATAATGTTCAGATCTTCGATCTTTCTGATTTTTGCCGGATCTTTTAAATGTTCAAGCAAAGCTTCTAAAGAGGATTTTTGATTTAAGCCTGAGTAAAGCAGGGCAGAAATAACAATATTCCCAATGATTTCATCATCAGAAAATGTCTTGCTATCTTTCGCTAGAATCCAGTAGTCCCAAAGCTTATCAAGAACTTCATCAACCTGATGTCCCTTCTCGATCCAGTCCATGGTAAAAACCGGCTGATCACGCTGCATCTCAAATGTCAGATTCGGTAGGGGCAAAGTCTCACGACGATTTAGATTGATTTTTTTAATATACGATCGAAAAAATTCATGCGCATATTTTTTCCATGCCAAGCTTGGAGCTTTGCGTTTAATAAACTCATAAATTGCTGGATAGAAGGATTCAAGGTGCTCTTTTTGTTCCAAATCTTGTTCTTGGAAATATTGAATTAGTTCCTGTTCTACATCTGCTCGAAGCTGTTTTTCCTGATCGAGTCGGTCTCGTTTTCTACGTTCTTCTGCATATAGTGGTTGAATTTGCTTAGTACGTTTATTGAGTGAGGACATCGAGTTCAATACCGGTAATATTAAAATGATCTTTCATTTGTTCAAGAATATGAGCAATGCTTGAATATTGTGAAATAGATAAGCTGGAATAAGGATGAGCAGCTTCTTGCTGCATCGGTTCATGACCGAATAAAGCTAAAATTTCAATTTCGCTAATTTTATGGCAGAGAAACGCACGGGCAGTATGCCGGTGCCAGTTTTCATGGTGCAAATCTAACTCAGGATTAAATTTTTTTATAATCGATGGCTTTAAGGGTTTCCATTGACCATCCTGAAAGATATTCAACAGTGGGAGCTTGCTCTCTAAAATTTGTTGAATATGTTGTGGAATTTCTGGCTGACTAGGAGCAATTTGAATTTTAAAATAATGTAAAAAATCTATAAATTTCTGGAGTTCTTGTGCGACAAAATGACCCAGTGGAATTAAACGTCCATAGCCTTGACGCCCCCCCACTTCTTTATCGGAAACCATGCATATTTTTCTTTTCAGGTTAAAACTTTTTAAAAAACCTGGAAATTCAGCGACGGGTCGTGCGGCAGTAAAGAGCAACAAGAAATGCCACATCCACAGATTGTAATGATTAAAAATTGCTATCCAGTCGTCTTCTTTTTGTGAAATTATTCTGAATTTGAGTGTGGCAAAAATATTTTGAATCACATTTGAAGTAGGTGCTTTGCGGCTGCCAAAGTTTTTTTCTGCAGCATATTCGATATTCTTGTAGTCATCGGATAACGACTCACACAGCTCTTTTAAAATTGAGACATACTCGGTCTGTAAAGCCTGAATATTCTGATGGCAATAAGAAGTAGAAGAAGACTTGTTTGCATCAATACCGGTGAGAAGGTCAGCAAGCTGTTTATTTCCAGTGCGTTGCAAAATAGTCTGATGTAAAAGAGAGCTAATTCTTATTAATGATAATTTTGGAATATAAAGTTTGGTTCTCAGCTGTTTCAAATATTGCTGAAGATCCTCTTCCGTAACGCTGTTACCATCTCGTAGCGAAGCAATAAATGAATTTGGAATCGGGATATCTAGATAGACTGTTTGGTTGAGCAAACCATCTGGATAAGCAAAATCCTTATTTTCAAAAATTGAAAATTTACTCCTCAGAAAATATTGTCCATTGCTTTGACGGATCTGTTGGCGAGCATTTAAATTTTTAGCACGTTTACTTTGTAGACGTAGCCACTCCTGGATTTTATTTCCGGTCAGAAATGACAGCATCAGGATCAAGGAGGCCTTCTTTTTTTTGGTTTCTTTATCTTTGTCGTTACAGTCCTCTTCAATTTCAACAATGTAATTTTTATATAGTTCAGTAAGTAGAGCACTTATACTTGTGATATTAGGAAAGAGGCTGCTGTATGGCAGCAAATGTTCTTTTCGTTGAATATGCTTGGCAACCAGAGGCAGCACATAGCTCTGGCTGGATTCTGAATATGCAGCAAGAGGGGTAACGATAGTTGGGTCTACAAGTATTTGACGTGTATCTTGGTCATCTAGTTGTTTTTCTATATTGAGAGCTTTGGACTTTTGCCCTTTTTTAATTTCTGAACTTTCTACAATCAGCTGATCTTCGTCTAAAAACTCATGTTGCAGTGTAGTTTCAATACTCGCTTTGGCAATTTTTGCCCTCTTTTCCAAAACATAATTAAAGGTGATGCGGATCACTTTTAGCAGGTTTTGCATAAAATCATGAGACGGCTCTTTATCACGTTCTTCATCAATAACCTCATTCAAATACCGAATAAACTCAACTAAGGAAAGGGAGGGATCTTTAAGATACTTTTCCCAAAGGAGTCTATATTCAGGAGTATTTTGATATTCTTTTTCGGAACTCAGAACCCGATTGGCGGTACGGAAGCGCTGGAATAAACGTTTTACAGTATTGAAATGTTCAGTGTGATCCTCTTCAAAAAGTTCAGGTTTAATGTCTGGCAGTGCAATTAAATAGATTGCTGCTTTTAAGACTAGGATATTCCAGATTAAAGCATTTTCTTCTGACTCTGCTAATTGTGCAATTGAGTTCACATACCAAATGACTGGTGTTGCGCTAACAGTATGTTTCCGAGAAGAGACCAAGGCAGCGGGTCTAGCAACAACAGAATTGGTTTCTAGATCAAAATCTAATAGATCGAGATTCAGCCCTTCCAAACATTGATCAGTTGGGTGTGAAATCAGTAAATCAGCAACATATTGAATATGTTCGGTACGTTGGAGTTGCTCATCATCAAAGAGTTTTTCCAGTGTCTGTTTTAATGATACCCGCGGAATATCAGCAGCATTTTGACGGCTTGGGTTAGGTTCTGACATTATGTTTTCCATAGCTGGTCTGGCGTGAGAACGAAGTCCACATTGTTTAAAAGCTGTTGCACAATCCCACTGGTTTGTTGTAGTTGATCAAGCACATTTTGTCTTTTCCGGTTTATAACTTTATTGCGGTAATTCAGTTGATTTCGTGTGTATGAGAGTAGTTTTGCTAGCAGGTCTAAGCTCATAGTACGGTGAGGTTTGAAAGAATTTTCTTTGTTTAAAGCCAGGATAACTTCAGATGAAATATGGGCATTGATCAGCGATTGCATTTTTGCAGGGTTCATTCGATCCAGATCATGATGATAAGAGGACAGAAATTTCATGAATTCCAAACTTGCCTCTTTTTTTAATAGTTCAACTTTCTCCTCATTTTGAGGGAAAGAATGAACAAGTAAGTTAATACTTTTTGGTATGTGCTGAGACCAATATATAAACCACTGAAAATTATTTGTAATGGTAAAACTAGAGATATTAGGATCTTTCCATACATGAAGTTCGAGACTTGGATTTAATGTAGACAAATCAGTTTTTAAGGATTTAAAAGCCTCTTGATAGCAAAGATAAATTCCAGAAAAATAAGGATGTACACTGATTTGGACTTTATTAAAATTTTTGCACAACAATTTTTTTGGTATGCCAAATTCTTCATCAAAATCAAAAGTTGTTCCCATAAAAATGAGAGTCCCCAAAAAGTTTAAAAAATAATCAAGTGAATATTCTTATAATTTTTTGAAATATTAAACAAGGTTGATTCACCCTATATTTTGTGTATATTTACAATTAATATACAATATGTTGTTATTTTTATATAATTTTAAGAACTAAATAACAATCTATAACATGCTGTATATTTAAAGATATAGAGGTTCTTACTTAGGAAATTAAAAAATTGAAACAGGTAGAAATTGTTACAAATATTCTAAGCAATCAATCTCCCACTCGAGTTTTCAGCCTTATTTACACATTAGAGGTATAGTTTCAAGCCTGATAAAAACGGAGCTTGAAAATTTTTAATAGCTAAAGAACTGAAAGAAGTTGAATATTAAATTAATACAGCCTCAAAATTAAAATGGACCTCTTTACCTAGAGGGCTATTATTTTGAGTTCATAGGGGACAGCTCTAGTTATCCCAGTATGAGACAGCCTCATTTTGAAGCTGTTTCAAATGCTTTTGGACTCATTCTTTAGAGATGCTAATGGCACCTGATTTGATTATAAAATATCTTTATATAATCTTATAAGTTTTCTAAGTGACCTAAATTTTTATTTTGTACGCTATGAAGGATAGTTTGCAAAATTTCAATTCGTGCAGCATATTTACTATCATTGGCAATGATGTACCAAGGAGAAATATCTGTGCTCGTGTATTTGAACATATCTGAAGCTGCTTGTAAGTAGGCATCCCACTTTTCTCTATTACGCCAATCATCTTCTGTTAATTTGAAGTTTTTTTGAGGTGTATTTTTTCGCATGTAAAAACGACGTAATTGTTCATCTTTTGAAATTGCTAGCCAAAATTTTATAACAATTGTATTCGTATCAGACAGTTGTTTTTCATACTGATTTATTTCTTCATAAGCATTTTGCCATTCTATTGGGTTAATTAAATCTTCTACACGTTCTACAAGTACACGTCCATACCAGCTGCGATCAAAAATATTAAGTGCCCCATTCGTTGAATGCTTATTCCAAAAACGCCACAAATAAGGACGTAATCGTTCAAAATTTTCTGGTGCTGAAATACTATGAATATTATATTCGTGTAGCCCTAGAAATTTAATGATGCGCTTAATTGAACTGCCTTTACCTGCGGCATCCATACCTTCAAAAACTAATACAACGTTATGTGATGAATAACGTAGAACATCTGCGACTTTCCTTTCTAGTTGTTTAATGGTTTTTTTATACTCTATGTGGCTAATTTCACTTTTTTTTATTTGAGTTAAACTTGAAGGAATAGGTGCCGCCTGATATTTTAATTTATTCTTAATTTGTACAGGTGGTAGTTTTAGATGTTTAAGTATTAATTGAGAAAACTGTGTATTTCTTTCTATATTGTTTTCACTATTAATGATTACCCAATCGTGGGTGAATCTATTTCTTAAAGTTTTAATTTGATTGTATAAGGTTTTAGTTTTCCATTTTTTTTGTGGAAAATCATCCCATGTAAAACGTGGAACTCTTTGGATTTTATCAATAATATCAATATTTTTTGTGCGAATTTTTACTTTGCTCCATGAAACTTCAAACCAAACTTTAATAATATCTACATTATTATTTTTTAAGTAACTTTCAAATTCATATATACGCTTTAAGTGTTCGTTGAATGTATTATTTTGTATTTCTTCATCATTTAATATAGTTGACGCTAGTAAATCAGTATACCAATTTCCATAAAAAAACATGATTTGTCCTTTTTTTGGAATGTCATTTATGTATGGTTGCCAAATTAATTTATTTTCTTTGACTCTATTTGGGGTTTCAGCCTTAATTTTTAAATATCTAGGATCCATTAATTCACTTAGCTTTTTGATTGATTCATTTTTTCGCGTTAGTTCAATTCCGCCAATTATTACTAATATACTTTTTGATTTAGAATTCTTGAGTTTATATTGTTCTTGAATTAATTTAATGGAGAGGTCTTGATAATTCATTTTAAGTCTCGTTTAAAAAATTTTTAATAAAATAATTATAAATTCAGTTGTAGTCAATGTTATTGTTTTATGATTAAAGTTGTTTTGCAACAACTTTTTTTTTGTGCCAGTAAAACAAAACCGACTAAAAAGATCGGTATTTTTTTAATTATTATTTTTATTAGTGTTATTAATATAAGTTATTGTTATTTATTAATATTTATTAGTATTTAAAATATTAAAAAATTAATTTTTGACCTTTTTTTATTTTAAGTTTATATTATTTATAAGAAAAAGTTGTTAATAGCAATATTTTTATATGTCTTTGGATGGGGGCTGTTGTGAGTCTTGAGATTTCAACTGTTTTAGAACATAAAGAAAACTTGAATAATGCTTTTTTTAAGAAAAAGACACAGGTTAGAGCAATTGAATCTGATTTTAAGATGGTGAATCAGACTATTAAGCTTCTATCAGAAGGTGGCGTTAATGCAGTTACATTAGAGGCAGTAGGTGTGAATGCAGGATACAGTCGCGGTTTGGTTTCTAGGCGCTATGGTTCTAAGGATCAATTACTTGTTCGAGTTTTAAATTATTTGGAAAACTGGTTAAATGAGAAATCTAAAATTGCAACTAATAATAAATATGGTTTAGATGCTATTAATTCATTAATTTTAAGTATTTCAGATGATTTTTATTTGTATCGTGAAAAATATAGAGCATATTTTTGGTTGAGATTTTATGGTTTAGAACAAAATAAAATTTTAAATGAATGTCTGGTAAAATCTCGTAATATTCGTGAGGAAAACACTATTAAATGGCTTAAAGAAGCATTAGCTCTAGAGGAATTATCACGAAATGTAGATATTGAAATGGTACATGATTTTCTTAAAACATCATTGATGGGTTTAGTTCATAACTGGATGGTAGATCCTAATTTTAATATTGAAATTAGATTGAAGCAGTTAGTTTATATTCATTTGAAAAATAACCCCAACCTTGGCAATAGTCACCAACATAATTTACATTAAATTGTATAAATTGCTGTGTATATAAGTACAATAACATCAATAACTTACGTTTTAAAATATTTTTATTGGAATTAATGTTTATTAAGATCGTTTAATTTTGGTCACATAAGTTTTTAAAAATTTACCAAATAATCACCAACATAATTTTGTGATGATTAATTAGGTAAACCGAATGGTAAAAAATCAGGTTGATGGAGTTATATATGGCTGAACCGTACCGGGTTTGTCGGAGACTTTTTTATTTAAGTTAGGCCACCTGACCTAACGGGTTAATCTTATGCTGCTGTTAGGGTCTAAAAATAGCAGTTTTGAAGGGCTTTATCGAGTGATTTTTTCAACACTCTACGCAATTATGGACATCATAGTATCCACTTTATGTTTTATTTCGCTATAATGGATATAACTGTATCCATTTGGTCTTTGCGGATGAATTTTACCTTACTTGATGATACCGATGTAAGCCAAGCTTATGCGGCTTATTTACGTGAGTTACGCAAGCAGGCAAAGCTGTCGCGCGCTGCATTGGCTGAGCGAAGCTGCGTACCTGCGGCCACCATTAAGAAATTTGAGCTGACCGGGCAAATTTCATTTCGTCAATTGCTGTTGCTATGGCAGACACTTGATTCGCTAGATAGGCTTTATCAGCTCACGCAACTTAGCAAAGAACGCGCTGCTATACCCACGAGTATTGATGAGGTGCTAAAAGATGAGTTTTAAACCGATTCAGAAGCTTAATGTTACTCGTACGCTAAGCTCAGGTGAGCAGATATCTGTTGGAGTCTTGGCGCAGAATCGGCAAGGCGTTTTTTTTCAGTATACTGACGACTATTTGCAGCAGTTTGGCAATTTATCACCGTTTACCTTGCAAGCGAATACGCTAGTTCAAGCCGCACCTAAAGCGCCGCATCAAGGTGTACATGGCGTATTTGGAGATTGTTTGCCCGATGGCTGGGGCATGTTGTTACAAGATCGTATTTTCCGGCAAAAGGGCATCCTACCTAATCAATTAACGGCGATGGATAGACTGGCCTTTGTCGGTGATAAAGGCATGGGAGCGCTGTCTTTTGCTCCGGTGTCTGAGTTTTCAGCCACGACATACGCGGACATTGATTTAGCAACCTTGGGCTTAGAAGCACAAACGCTGTTCGATGCTTCAATGTCAGATTATATGGATGATAATCACGATGAGTTAGATGGGCATACGCAACAGGTGTTGGCCGCATTAGTCGCCGGTGGTAGTTCGGGTGGAGCAAGGCCTAAGGCGCAGATTTATATGCCTACAGGGGAAACTCAGCATTGTCGAACCTTTGCTCAGCCTGGAGATGAGGCTTGGCTGATTAAGTTTACCTCGAAAAATCTCGCGCTCGGGCATGAAGAAGGGTTGTGTGAAGCGGTTTATTTGCAAATGGCCGAGCTTGCCAAGTGCCAACCACCAGTCTGGCAACTCATTGAAGCACCAACTACAAGCGGTGCGTCTGCCTGGTTGGCGCTTAAGCGTTTTGATTATGTCACGGAGCAGGCCCGTTTAAGCGGTAATCGCAGTTCAGGTCGCTTGCATATGCACAGCGCTTGCGGGCTGCTGGATGCAGACTTTCGAACGCCAAGTTTAGATTATATTGACTTGATCAAAGCCAGCCGTCAGTTGTGTAAATCTCCTGCTGCTGGGCAGCTGCAATTTCGCCGTGCCGTTTTTAACCTGCTGTCGTCTAACCAAGACGACCACAGTAAAAACTGGGCGTTTTTGCAAGCGGATGACGGTCAATGGAACCCTGCACCTTTTTACGATGTTACCTACAGCCCACATCCATTCAACGAACACGCCACTGCTTTCGGCGGTTATGGCAAAGCGCCATCGCTTAAGGTGATGCAAAAACTTGCTACTAGTGCTGGCTTTGCGAATTGGAATGATGCAAAGCAAGTTATTGAAGAAGTCGCAGAAGCCATCAGCCAATTTACGTATCTTGCCAAGCAACAAGGGATCAGTAAAACAACAATGTCCGTGATTGCTAAGACATTGGAGCAGCGTAAACAAGAAAATGCAGCGCTTTTTCTATAACAATAAGAAGGGACAGTAATGAAGCTCGGCCGAAACGATCCTTGCCATTGTGGCAGTGGTAAAAAATTTAAACGTTGTTGTATGAGCAGCGTTTCCAAGCAACATGCCCAAGTCTTCGATGATGTTGAAACCATGCTGGCAATGAACCCAAATTTGAGTCTTGATGAACTCAATGCCGCTTTGCAGCACAAAGTGCAAGAACGCAATCATCAACCTCATCCCGATTTTTGTGGCGTAACGCCAACGCAAATGGCCAATTGGCTTTATGCGCCTTTTGATGAATTAAAGTGGGTGACAATTTGCACTCCCGACTCTCTTTCTGCCAGCCCAATAATGCGTTATCTAGCCCTCATTCTTGATGAGGCCATGGCGCAAGAAGGCTCCTTCAAAGCCACGAGTAAAGGCAACTTACCGGCTAAGTTGGTTAAACAGGCCAGTGAGTTATTGCCTGAGTTTGCCGTTGCTCAATTAGAACGTAGTATAAGCATCAGCGAGTTTTCGGGCAGCAACGAAGACAAATTTAATGCCTTGCACTACACCCGAGTGCTTGCCGAAATTAGCGGTATTATTTATCGGCGCAGTGGCCGCTACCATGTAAAAAAATCAGCGCAAAAGCAGTATCAAGCGCTAGGCATACAGGCCTTTTTCAAACCTATGTTAGAGGCCGCTATCAGCAAATATAACTGGGGTTATTTGGACAGTTTCGAATACGATGTCGACTTGCGCACTTTTTGGTTGTTTATGCTGTGGCGTATTCAAAGCCACAACAGTGTGGAGCAGCTTGTGAAAGAGGTGATGACAGCTTTCCCTAATCTATTGCTGGTATTCCCTACGGATGATTACTTCTCGCCAGAAAGAAACTTAAGTATGCTCATCGAATCACGATTTATTGAGCGATTTTTGCAGTTTTGGGGATTTGTAACGATTGACCCAAGACGTTATATAAACGCTGAACAAGTCGCCAGAGTGATTCAGGTACAGCCTTTGTTAAAACAAACTTTTCAATTCACAATAAATAAATAGCAAGGTCACCGTGAGCGAATTTCAATACTATAAATTTGAGCGTCTGGATGGGTATTTAGATGCTAAAGCACGTCAAGCACTCAGAGCCATTTCAAGCCGTGCCGAGATCAGCGCTACGGCCTTTCAGGTGTATTACACCTACAGTGATCTAAAGGCCGAGCCTTTTGAGCTGATGTTAAAATACTTTGATATCGGTTTTTACTATGCCGATTGGGGCTCAATCGATGTATACATCAAGCTACCAGCAGGAACGCTTCCAGATGCGTTACTTGGCTTTTCAAGTGATGGACTTCATGTTCACGAAAACGATGAGTGGCAGTTGCTGATTTTTTCCCTTGAGGAGTGTGATGAGTATTTTGACGATGAGCATGCTGACGACTTTTTCCAGCATTTAGCCGCTTTACGCGGCGGGTTAATGCAAGGGGATTGGCGCCTTGTGTACTTAATGTGGCTCAAAGCGTTTGATTTTAATGATGGCGTTGAGCGAGTGCCGTTAATTCAATTCGATTTTGAGCACCTCAGGGAAGAGGAGCAGGCGTTTGCTGCGCTGTATGATATTCCCTTAGCATTGGTTAAGGCGCTCGCCATGGTGCTGAGCGAACAACCCAGTCACCAAGCCAAACAAACTCAGCTTACGCTTGATGCGTGGATCCATAATCTCTCGCAAGCAGAGAAAGACACGCTATTACGCACGTTGTTTGAGCAAGGCCAGCTAACCCGTCACCAAGCCTTAGCGCTGACGCGAAAAGAACCTGTCAACACAGACGAGATCTATCAATACTGGTTAACTTCCGCCGTCATTTCTCCTTTCATTGAGCAAGCGCAAAGTCAATTACAGCAAGAGCAAGCCGCAGCACTCGCAAAAAAATTAGCTATCGAAAAAGCGGAAAAAGAAAAAGCGTTGACGGATATCTACAATCAACGTGAGCACTACTGGCAGCAATCACAAGAGCAAGCGGATCGAACTTGCGCCAGTGGTTACGATGCGGCATCACGCTATCTGCATCAGCTGTTTGAGGCCTATCAGTTCAAAGCTGATGAAGCGGCGTTTGAACAACGTTTTAAGCGCTTTGTTGTGGCGAATAATAGCCGTAAAGCACTGTTAAATCGCTTGAGTGATTTGCTTTAAACGATGAGGCGATAGGCTGGCCAAATGACGTTAGCAAAAAACCGATTGAGGGTTGGTTGAAAGGTTGTAAGCCCACCAAAGGTCTACAAATTGTTACCTATGAAGTCACTTTGTGTAGACCTCGGGGTCTAAGTAACGCGCTTTTACCATCTCTGTGGTAAATACTGCGTGAAATACAAAGGCATCACGATATTGGTTTGCTCTAATGCGGATGAGCCTTGTGTACCCGTTAACTTAAAGGTTTTACTTGGAGTACATTTTTCAACGTAGGATGCCAACGATTTTGCTCTTGTACGTTTACCACTTTTGACCTCCACAGGGACGATATCGCCTTCATCGGTCGCCAAAATAAATTCGATTTCGGCACGGGCGTCATTCCATGAATAGCTTGGGTCAACGCCAATGGCAGTGAGCTCTTGTTGCACAAAGTTTTCAGCCACATAACCTTTGTATTCATAGTTTTGTTGCTTAATTTCTTTATAACTGCTGCCGAGCATATGATTAAGCAGACCCACATCAAACAAAAACAGTTTCACCATATTTTCTTTTTTATAGGCCGCTAACGGAGATTTCGGCAATCCTTCAATAGGGTAGTTTGGCAAAGCTAGGCGGCAGCAGTTAAGCCAATGGATCGCGGTTTCAAAATCGCTATAACGAGATTTACGCTCATGCACATGCTTAAATTTAAAGCGTTTAACCGACTCATCGCTGACAAGTGATAGCTGGGCTGGAATGCTATTAAATACCGATTCAATCAGTGTGGTGTCGACCTTGCCCGCGTACTTACCAAAATCGCGGCGATAACCTTCCACTAAATCGGCATGAATTTTTGTGACTTTTTCAACACGCTCTAGAATGCTTGAATCCTTATACTGATACCAAGCAGAAACGGCTTCCGGCATACCACCAGTAAAAAAGTAGTCAGTGAGTTTGTCCATCAATTTGGTGTGTACTGCCGGTGTGCTTGCTTGACTATCAAACGCTTTGATCAGCGCTTGCTCGTTGGATGCGTAAATAAATTCTTGGAAGGTCAGTGGTCGTAAATTGTATTGTTCTACCTTGCCCACAGGGAAGGTGTTGAGCAAACCAATATTCGAGCCGCTGGCAGCGACAAAATAGGACGGTGCTTTTTCAGCAAAGTACTTTAGTGAGGTAACGGCACGTTCACATTCGCCAATTTCATCTAATATCAGCAGATCGGTTTCTGGGTTGAACGCTTGGTTGGTTAACAACTCAATATTCATTACTAGCTCGTCAGGTGACAGAGAGCCATCGAACGCTTCTTTGTAGGCAGGGTTTTCAAGGAAGTCGATACGAAGGATGTTGGCAAAGGTATTCCCAAATAACTCTTGTAGCAGATAGGTTTTACCTGTTTGTCTTGCACCATCGATCAATAATGGCTTGCGCACCGGTTGATTTTTCCATGTTATTAGGGTGTTTAGTAAGTTGCGCTGCATTGTCATTTCCCGCCAATTAAGACTGTTAACTGCCTGTAGTATAACTCAGCCTACACTTTTACGCGCAGAAAAGTGCGGAATTTTACATTTTTATGCGCATAAAAGTGTAATTTGATGACCTTTGGCATTCAGGGATTCACATCATCGCCTTGGCCAACGCGCAAGCTAAACCTAAAAGTAGGATATAAATCCAATTATATTGAGTAAAGTGGGAATATAGTCCCTTTGGTTGGTGATATGGCTAAGCGTGACTTACACAATATATTGTTTCCAAAGCAGCGTAAAATCCTGACGCAGTTTGGTGAAGACTTGCTGTTGGCGATGAAAAGACGTGGTTTTACCAAAAAGCTACTGTGTGAACGTACTGGTTTTGATCATAAAACCGTGAATTAAGTCTTAGCCGGTGATCCGGGCGTTGCCATAGGCACTTACTTAAAGGTGATGGCCGTTCTTGGCATGGAAAGCAACTTTGCAGAAATGGCCGCCCATGATGAAGTGGGTATCAAGCTGCAAAACATAAATTGCTGGAAGGTTCAAGATGAGCCGTGAAATCGTTGAAGTCTATGCCGACTGGCAGCCAATTGAAGCACCTTTGCTAATAGGGCTGCTTTCTTACAGCGATTCAAGCCGAGGTGGCGTGTTTTTTTGCCTACGATAAAGCATTTTTAACCTCAGCCTATCGCTTGCAAATTGATCCCATCCTGACCCTCCACTCCGGTGTACTCTAAAACGATGAAGTCGATAAAAGCTTCCGCGCATTTCTTGATTCATCGCCTGATAGATGGGGCGTATTTTAATGCAGCGGCGTGCGGCGATTGAGGCGCGCAAAGGCATTCGAGCAACAAGTCGATTAAACGAATTGGATTACCTGCTGGGCGTAAATGACTCTTACCGGATGGGTGGTATTCGATTTAAGCGAACAGGCTCGAATGCTTTTTTGGACGACAATTCTGAATTTGCTGCGCCGCCAATGGCTTCTTTGCGAGAGCTAGAGCATGCAGCAATGCAGATTGAAAAAGACGATAACATCGACAGTGACGAGTATTACCGCTGGTTGAAAATGCTGATTTCTCCAGGCTCATCATTAGGTGGTGCAAGGCCCAAAGCTTGTGTCACAGATGAACAAGACCACTTGTGGATTGCTAAGTTTCCCAATTTAAACGATACCCATGATGTGGGCGCGTGGGAGATGGTCTGTTATGAATTGGCGTTAGCGGCAGGTGTTGACATGTTTCCAAGTGAGATGAGGCAATTTTCGTCACAGCACCATACCTTCTTAACAAAACGGTTTGACCGCGACGGTGACAAGCGGCTGCATTTTTCGTCGGCCATGACACAGCTTCAATACTATGATGGTGAACAATCTCAAGGTGCCAGCTACTTAGAGATTGCTGAATTTATTTCCAATTGTGGAGCACAAACCACAGCTGATTTAGCTCAGTTTTGGCGTATGGGGGTAAAGGCATGGGGAAGTGTTTAATGAAGTGCTGCTGTTTATTTTGGCTTGGTATTTGGTGAAGGGATGTTTTCTAATTTCAATGAAGGTTGCTTGTTACTGTTGTCATCAATGTACTCAAGGGCGTACCTCATAGCCTTGTAGCTTTTCTCGCGTTTTTTAAACATGCGTTGCAGCATAGGGAGAGTGCAGTCCACATAGTCGTGAATAGTGACTTGTGTTTTGCCTTCCGATTCACGATGAATACGACCGGCATATTGAGCCAATGTTCCTTTCCATGAGATGGGCATGGCCAAAAACAACGTATCCAGTCTTGGTAGGTCAAACCCTTCGCCTACATATTTTCCTGTTGCGACGACGACTTGAGCCGATTGCAGATGATTGTCAGCGTTCTTGCGTTCCGCAGCTTTCATGGCGCCTTTAAGTACGACAGTGCTTATACCCATTTCGGTAAGTCGTGAGTGTATGGATTCTGCGTGCTCTCTACGCTCTGTAAGGACTAACGGGTGTCCGCCATTTTGAACACACTCGTAGGCGTCTGAGACGATTTTTGAAGTGCGCTGCTCATTATTGACGAGCCAGCGGTAGGCATCGCTTATTTTGGGGCGCTCATCTGTTTTTATAAGCTCTGCTGCTGGTACATCGTAGAGCTGATGAATCATCACGGTTTGAGTAAATTGCTCATCAGGGCTTTGTTTCACTTTGTAGCGAATAGGCCCTGCCGCCATAAAAATGATCTTTTGATGACCATCTTGTCGCTCTGGTGTTGCTGTAAGGCCCAATACATATTTTGCTCTTACCTCGTTGAGTACCATTTCAAACCTTGGTGCAGATAGGTGGTGGCATTCGTCAACAATAATATGGCCGTAGTCTTGAATGAGAGGAGTGATGGAATTGTCTTTTTTATTAACCAAACTTTGGTAGGTGGCTATGTCGATAATGCCACTCGGCTTTCTTTTACCTCCGCCTATACTGCCAATGGTTACTTCGGGTAGGAACGTGCGTAAGCGCTCTTGCCATTGTTCGAGCAGTTGTCGGCTATGAACCAGTATGAGGGTATTTACTTTGCGTTTTACGATCATAGCAATGGCAGTAACCGTTTTTCCAAATGCAGTTGGCGCATGCAAAATACCGAAGTCATGTTTAGATATTGCGGCCACTGCGTCACGCTGGTTCTTTCGCAAAGTGAACTCAGGGGTAAGCTTTAATAATGGTTTACCAATTTCACGCTTATCGTCAAATAGTGGCGAAATGTTTTGCTCTTGTAGCAAAGCAATCGCATCATCGAGGCAGCCTCGCGGTAGTGCTAGATAACCGTTTTCAATACGAGCACAGGAAATAAACCTCGGAATGCCATGGGTTGAAAAGCGCAACGCTTGTGTTTTAAAAAACACAGGATTAGAAAAACTAGCTAATCGCTTTAGTCCGGCCAGTAATGGCCCAGGTAACTCGCTCATCAAAAAGTAGATATGGTTGGCCAAGGTAATGGTCACGTTTTTCGGCAAAGACTCTAATTTTATTGGTGCGGCTTTGGCTGTGATTTCCCAAGGAGGGCGGTTGTCTGTTAGCCCTTGCTCGGACAGTAATAGGGTGTTGGGTGAAATAGTTGTTATGAGTTGGTCAATACTCGACTGAGTGAGCGTTTTAAGCTCAGCAAGGTACCGCCATTGATCATCGATGGCATTCAGGTCACTGTCAACAAAGCAACTACGACCTGAAAGGCGAGCCTCCTTTTGAAGTGGTAACGCAATGAGATTGCCAAACCCGCCTTCAGGAAGTACATCTTGGTTAGGAAAGAGCCTGTCATAGGAGTCAAACGATAGATTTGGAAATATTTCCATGGCTTTATCAAGCAAAGCGAAACCCAGTGCCCGAGCATGGTTCGCTGGGATATTGGTTTCAAAAAATATCCATAAGTGAGCCCCGTTGCCAGAACGCGAGATTTCTATCGCGTGCGGAATATCAAACGCTTGGCACACTTTAGACATTGCTTTGACTTCTTCTTGCCAACAGCCTTTGTCAAAATCGGCTGCCAACAAATAGCACGAATTATCTTTAAGTAGTGGATACAGACCAACCACTTGATGACCGGCAAGGTGCCTGTAAATAATGTGCTCGTTTAATTCGCTAAACTTTCGGTGTGAACAGTCTTGGCATTTAATGCGGGGTTTGTTGCATAGCCCGCTTACCCACTCATTATCACAGGCTACGGAATAGCCACTGCGCCCCTGTTGATTTTGCCAACGATTGGCAAAGATATCCTCTCTTCCACGAAATCGTTGTCTGAATAAGGCGACCTTTTGTTCTGGCGTGAATGTCTGTACTGAACGCTCGATTTGAGCGCTACGCAAAGCCTCTCTTAATGCGAGAAGCTGCTGCTTTTCATTTTCAAGCTCAGCTAGCCTGTTATCAATAGCAGAAATGTTTGGGTAGCGAGCGTCATTCATAACAAACTAATTTTGATTCGCAGCACTATAAAGCGCGAACTTGCGGTGGCTTGATCAGCGACTCTGCTGGAATACCTAACCCTTCATGAAGTTTCCAAATCATTTTTAGCGTGAGTGATCGCTTATGGTTTAGGATTTCATAAACACGATTGCTTTTACCTATCATGGGTTCAAGATCTTTAACGGTTAAGCCTTTGCGCTCCATCTCAAACTTTATTGCCTCAACAGGGTCTGGCAAATCCATTGGAAAATGCTTTGCTTCGTAGGCCTCGACTAACGTAACCAAAATGTCCAGCTTTTCGCCTTCGACGGTATCAGGCTCCGCCATCATTAGGTTTTCGATGTCGTTTAATGCCGCGCGGTAGTCGGCATCTGTTTTAATAGGTCTGATGTCCATTATATTTACCTCTTGTTACTACCTTTTGGCTTCAAATCGTTTGTACATCAATTTTATCGTATTGCGCATGGCTGCCGATAAACCGTATGTAAACCACTTTGTACGCATAATTGATCCAAGCAACTAACCGGTATTTATTACCGGCAATGTTAAACACGACACGCCCATCTTTGAGGATGCTGGCATTTCTAAAGTCCTGTTTCACATCCGCCGGTGCTCCCCAATCAGCGTTTAATGCATGCCTATACCAAGCTAACGTTGGCTCTTTAGCGTCAATGTATTCTGAGCTGTCTTCCCAAAATGTTTTTAAGGTTGATAGTGCGATAATTCTCATAAATAGATATTAGTCCCAATTTGGGACTTTTGCAAGTTTGGTATTCTTGATGCGGTTAGGAGTTGTTACCGCATCCCCAATTGCCCCATTCCTTGGGGCGGTTCACATCCCTCTTATTCACCCTCTTAAGCTCGGCATATCAAGTGTTGCCCCATTGTCCCAACTGCCACGGTAAGTGATCAAATGGGGGGCTTGCTATTTTCGCCTGATGGGCCTTTTCGACATGCGGCTGCGTTTGCCATCGAAGAAGGCCAATACTCTGAACCAATAGAGTGATTCTTCATACCCCAAGCTGTGCGTTGGACGTGCAGGCGGGATGAGCCCCAGTTTGCGTCCTAAACTGACAATCACGTAGAAGCGAACGGAAAATACCTATACGAGCCTGAAACTGTGGCTGAAGTTGAGCATATTCTAGGTGCTGTTGTTGTTCTATTAAGACAGCCGATTTATTCACTCGGTTTAGGCTGTGTGATTAATGTGTTTAGAACAGCCCAAGCTTTAAATATTGGGCTTGAAATTGGGGCAGAGAAGGATAACTTGTATCTCAAACCTGATCTGACAGTTACCCATTTTTTATTGTTTCTATCAGGTTAAATTTTCTAGATGTGTATGAAGGCTAATTGCAGAAATTTGATTGATATTGGTACACAAACTGAGTCTTTGTTGCTGTCGAAGTTGGTGCATTATATTGGGTTAAACCTTTTAAAGCACTGAAGCTTAAAGCAGCACGATCAACTACTTTTCTTGTGAAATTCGCATTGGGATCTGAATATTTAAACGAAATTTCTGCTAAAACAGGTTTTAGACTACCGTAAGGCAATAGGGTATACCATAAACTTAACTCTAAATCTGCATCGAATTCACCTAAATCAATCGTTGCACCACTATATTTTCGTTCATAGATAGTTAGACCACCAACTTGATTCAGGGCTAGACTATTATTAAAATTATAGTCATTTTTGAAGCCAGTAAATAGAATATTGATATCCTCAAAATCGTTAATGGTTCGCGAGGTTGGTACGGTTGTTGACTTGCTTGCAACTACAAGGAAACTCAAGTTATCTTTACGAGTAATGTCATCTTCTAGCTTAGTTTTTGCGCCTGATACATTGCTAGTCAAATCTTTGAAGTCAGCAATATAATGGTCATATCCACGATACTTTAAAGTTACTTCTTTTGTACCATTTTCATTACGCTCTCTGAAGCTGTATCCCATATTTTTTAAAGTACAGCTTCCTTGAGTATCGTAAAAGCGGATTTCTCTTTGTGTATCAAAGATCATAGCACCAGTTACGTCACGACTGATTTTATTTTCAATCGCATTTTTCACCGCTGAAAAATAGCTATTTATGCTGCTTGCTTCATTTCCATAATTAAAATTTATGGGATCTAATAGTACTTTGTATTCGCGAGATGTGACTTTGGGAGATGCATAGCTCAGCGATGGTAGCACTGTAATTGCCAAGAAAGTTATCAAAGCCGATTGAGTTATTCTCATTTTTCTCTCTAGACAAAAGTTGAATTTAAAAAGCCCAAAAGTTTTAGCTTTTGGGCTTCATTCATTGTTATGGGTTGAAAAGATTTAACTTATCGGCAATATATAAGGTAGGTGTATCGACACGCATGCCCACATTATCCAAATACTTTTGCTCTAAACCATTGGTTGTCCAAAGACCCATGTCATCATCATTCACAATGCCAAGAGTTTGTCGGTTAATCAACCATAGACCTTCCATTTTGTCATGCGCATAACTTACACGTTTACCCATATCCAATACCAATGTTTTACTTACTGGCTGAATATTTAGTGCTTGTAATGCTTCCCATTTTTTATCGTTATTTATGAAATACTGTTCTAGAGTTTTACCTGCAATCGTTAAACCAAGTTTAGGATCTTGTACTAGATCGCCCTGAGTTGCGATATCCTCTAAATTGGTAGCATCATTCAGATCAATACGATAAACATGTTTCATGATATTCGGATCGTCCTTAAGGAATTTGCCATCACGTTCCAGTACTAAAAACTCATGATCATTAATCGCAATAATAGCTGAGTTTGAGTTAGCATCAATTTCTTGACGATAGAGATACTGAGCAACTTTTCCTGTTTCAAGATTGATCGTCACAATACGTGTTAAGGTTGATTTATTAACAGCTTTGGTCGGTAAGTCCATTGTCGATTGCATAATCCCAACCAATGTTTTTTGGTCAGGTGTAATAGTTAAACCTTCCATACCACGGTTGGCACGACGATAACTAAATTCTTGCGGTAAAGTGAATGTATTACGCACATCATTTACAAAAGGATTAATACGACCAATTTCTTTTCCATTGGCATCATAGTGCACAATATGAGGGCCATATTCATCACTTACCCAAAATGTACCATCATTCAATGCAGCCAAACCTTCAGAATCGAGACCATAATCGTCAAGCTTGATTGGGTTAGTTAGTGGGTCATATGGCTTTGATGGATCTTTAGCAATTACATTACCATTTATATCGTAAGGTGTTTCACCTGTACCACCGAGTGCAGCAGTATTCGGCAATCCACTAATATTACTTCCATCACGATCTTTTAATAAAATCGTTTTGATGAGTTTAATTGAACCATCATCTTGCACCTCAAATAGCCCAATTTTAGGTACATAGTCTGGCATTGGGAAAATCTTACCAGCACCATTCACGCCATCATTATAGTCAGCATTTGGACCACGATCTGTGATTGCATAAAATTGTTTATTGTTAGTAGGGTGTGCAGCAACATCAGATCCAAAGCCACCTTGTCGAAGGGTAAATGGACTAGCAATAGTTGTTCCATTTACCTTAAAGCTCGTTAAATTTTGGTAAGGTAAAGCAACACCTTGGGCAAATAAGTTTGGCCCACACTGCGTTGAGCTTTGTTGGATTTCATTAGTATCCAACTCACCATTTTGATTTTTATCTAAACCGCTTTCAATGCGCGTGCCACCACTCCAACAATCATCATTTCCAAGTACTAACGACTTCTGTTGGATCAAACTGTTCAATCCATTTTGACCATTATCCCCATCATCAGTACATGCGGTTAATAAAATTGTCGAAGCTAATAAAGCTAAGGTTAGTGGTTTTTTTTTCATTTTTTTGAAGCATCATGTTTAAAAAGCTTCATCATAAGAAGCAAAAATGACAATTACATGAATGAAATATGATCAATGTAAAATTTTAGCAAATTAAAAATATCAGTAGTTTGTGGGGGTTATATCTAGGTTTTCTTCATTATTTATCAAATGTGGTTTGAGGTAAAATTAAAATAAAACTTTAAACTGCCACAGTATTCTAGATATAAGCAGCCTTATTATGAAGCTGTCTCATAGGGCAGGGTTATACCAATGCTAAGTTTGAAGTGATTGAATCATCCTACTTACTAACGACACAATGTGACGTGTCGAAATTTATGTTTATTGAAAATTCCCCCAAATAATTTAAATTACTGTAATATTTTCCAATAGTTAAAACATTGCCAGTAGCATCATCAACTTAAATGTACTGTGTTGCAGGTAATAGAATTAAGACATCAGAAATAGCTTCAGCACCATGACTAAACCACAGGCAATGGTGATGACAGTGGTTCAACAGATTATCAAAAGTTACTTCCAACTGTCGCTTTAGGCTGGGATATATTACCTGAGCTTTATACTTATGCTAGCTATGGCAAAGGCTTCGAAACACCAACCTTTACCGAGATGGCCTATCTTACAGTAGGGACTTCAGGCATTAACTTTAATTTAAAACCTGCGACCAGTGATACCGTAGAACTTGGCTTAAAATCGCAGAATACCTTAGGGTTATTTACTTTTGCTGTATTTCATACTGAAACTAAAAATGACATTGTGCCTGACGATGCCAATGGCGGGCGAAGCACATTTCGTAATGCAGAAAAAACCTTACGTGAAGGCTTAGAGTTATCGTGGCAAAAACAGCTCTGGCAAGCACTCAATATTCGAACCAGTTATAGTTATTTAGATGCGACTTTTGATGCTGATATTCCAGCGACCACAACCAAACCGCTGATACAAAAAGGAACATATATTCCAGGTATTGCCAAGAATCAAGCTTTTGTAGGCTTGGCATGGCAACCTGAGCAGGGATTTCAGGCAGGCTTAGAAGCACGTTATATGGACAAGATTTATGTCGATGATATCAACTCTGATACTGCACCAAGTTATACGGTCGTTGCGGCAAATGTTGGCTATTTGTGGGTCAATAAAGACTGGAAAGTAAATACTTATGCACGACTAGATAATTTATTAGATCGAAACTATGTGGGTTCCGTGATTGTCAATGATAGTAATAATCGTTTCTTTGAGCCCGCAGATAGACGAAATTTTAATGTTGGACTATCGATAAAAAAATATTCTAACATAGGCTTTGTTGCATAAATACATAACCAACTGATTTTGTTCATTAATTTTTAGGTTGAAATTCATACAAACCTATTTAAATCAGAAGCTTACAAAATCTTTATGCAACAAAGCCGCTCCGGGATTAAAAGCACCGAAGATCACGATCGGAGAATCATCGAGCACACGGACTGAGCAAAGAACACAAACAGGGACTGATCTTGGTGCCAAGAATGTCTATGTGGGTTCAGCAGGTCAAACGACACTGACCAGTAGCAACATTGATGCACAGAACACGGTCTTAGCGGGCAAAAAAGTCACGCTCGATGCAGCAGAAGAACAACACAAAACTGTTACGTCAAACAGCAAAGAAACGGTACAAGGTCTTGGGGTTAAGCTGAATAAAGACAGCATTCGAGTGGGCGGCTTTGTACTTGAAGACGCAGAGAATACCGTTAAAACTACAGCCACAACGCATAAGTCAGGCAATATCAATACTGAAAATTTAACAATTCAAGGTGCAGAAGGTGTAGATCTCCTCGGCCAAAATATCACAGCGACAGGTGATACGATCATTGATCATGGTCGAGGAAATCTCAACATAGGCGGTTATGAAAATAAAACCACCACAGAAGAAAAGACTCATACTGAAACCATCAGTACAGAAGTCGGCATTCGCAATGCCTATTTAGATGCAATCTTAGCGGTAGAAGCTGTTGCAGATGCAACTAAAGCCTTATCTAAAGCTAAAGATGATTATAGCCAAGCACAACGTGACTATGCAGCGGGTCGAATTACCAAAGGAGCCTTAGATGACAGCAAAGCCAATGTCGCAATGGCAACGGCCAATGTGGCAAGTGCACAGATTGCTGTAGGGGCAGCAGCCGCATCTGCGGCTGCAAGCAGTGCAACCTATGGCTTTACTATTGGTGCCAATGGTGAAAGGATTGAAACTACGACGACCACGAATACAGAACAAAGCCAATGGCAAGGTAGCAACTTAGATTTAAATAACCTTCAGCTTAAATCAGAAGGCCAAGACATCAATATCCAAGGCAGCCGAGTGAATGCAACAGGCACCACGACCTTTGATGGCAGCAAAGACCTCAATGTGACTGCAGGCGTCGAGCATAGTAAACAGGACAGCAATAGTAAAACCAATAGCCAAAGTGTGAGCTATACCTATGGCGGTGGCGGCAGTGCTTCAATAGGCAAGCAAACCAGCCAATCACAAAACGAAAGCCTCACCCACGTAAATAGTGAAGTTGTGCTGAATCGTACTGAAGGTGCAATAGATAAACTGAATATTCAGGGTGGCGAGGTTTCTATTACTGACCGAGGCAACTTAACAGTCAATGAAATCTATGTCGAAAGCCTCCAAGATACCGCATCGAGCAGTAACAGTAGTAAAGGTGGTTCGATTGGCGCAGGCTTTGGTTCAGGTGGTTTAAGCAACGTTAGCGCAGGATACAACCAAGGTAAAGGCAGTAGTGACAGTGCATGGGTCAACAATCAAAGCCAGCTATTGATTGGCAATGCACAAAACGATGCAGACTTGGATGCGATGGGTGTTAAAAACGTCACTAATATAGGGGGGGTGATTGCCAATGCGACGAAGAATAGCGATGGCACATTGACCGACCATGGCAAACTCAACTACACAGGCAAACTTGAACTCAAAGATATCGAAGACCACAACTATAACAGTAGCAGCAGCTTTAATGTATCAACGAGTATTGGGATTCCACAAAAGGGAACTAAAGAAGCTGCTAATCATCCCAAAGGTTCGACCACCATTGGTCTCAACACCAGTGGACAAGAAACAGAACAGCTGACCAAAGCGACGATGGGTCAAGGTACTGTTAACACAACAGCCGATACTAATCGAGATATTAATAACACGCAGGAAATTACCCGTGACCAAACGACAGGGATGTTAGATGGTTCAGTCACGATTGATCACCGGTTATTAGCAGAGAGTGGTCGTGAACAGATTATTCAGGAACAGAAGGATTTACCAGAAAATGCAAAAAAATCAGCTGAAAATATACGTAATGGTATTGATGAATTAGCTTTAAAACTACCAGATTCACAGATTCAAAATAAAATTCTTACATCAATCAACCAGTTAGTTGGTGATGATTTAATTGCAAATGCGTATAAAGAATTTATTAATAATGGTGGAACAAAAGAAGAATTCTTTGTAGTAGCAAAAAGCAAGGTAGCAGAAGATTCAATTATAAATTTAGCCCAAGCTAATCGACAAATTGAAGATTTAGTGAGTAAAGGGTATTCAATAGAAGAAATATTGAATACGAGTGTGAAAAAAGCTGGAGATACTTCGGTTATTTCTATTGAAGGAGAATATCAAACTAAATTAACCGCTGATACCACGATAGGAATGCAGCTTTTAACAGCATCATATGATCTTGCGAAGCAATATGGTGATTTCCAGAAACACATATATGAAGAGTATGGTGTAGATATTGATCCTAACACATTGTCAGTAATAATAGGAACAATATTGACAGGACCAGCTAAAACATTAGCAAATGTCTTAACTTCAGAGGCATATCAGAAATATGGAGCACAATATGTAGAAGCAAGAAAAGATCAACTTGCGAACTATGTAACAGCAAGTGCTTATGGAACAAGCCCAGAAAAAATATCGGTTTATTCTGATCCTAATCTAAAAGAACAAATTAGTAAGGAATCTCAAGAGACAATTGATTGGTCAAAAGATGTCTCGGAAAGTAAAGAAGGGGCAAAATTTTTAACGAATATCATTGAGTCGATGGTTGTAGGTGGGGTTGGAAAAGGTATAGCCAAAACAACTAAGATTGATGGTCAAGATGTTGAGGTTTCGAAATCTAATTTCGAGATAGATATAAGCCAAAACAATAAACATACTGAAATTATTGACTTTGAAAAGTCAAAACAGAAAGGTACACCTGAAAATCAGATGGTAAATAATTTAAAAGCGAATAGGCATTATGAGTTATCAAATGGCACGAAATTTAAGACTAATGAGTATGGTCATGTTGAAGAAATTAGTTTCAAGCCTGATTTTGATAATAAAGGTGTTAGAGATAGTCGACAAACAGCGGTTGGTAAATTAGGTGAGGAAAGAGACGTTGGTGGACACATCCAAGGATGTGCTATGGGGGGAACATGTGATCGCTATAACTTATTCCCACAAGATGCCAATTTCAATAATTCTGCTTATAAAGTCTATTTTGAGAATATTCTGAAAAAAGCAGACAAAGAAGGGAAAACTATTGATAATGTAACTGTTAAATTTACACGTGATGATCTGAGTTCGGTACGACCAGATAAATTAGAAGTTACCTTTCTTATTAATGGAAAACCGACAAGAGAAACCTTTGTGAATACTGCTGGTGGAGGAAAGTAGAGTGGATAAGCAGTTAGAAATATTAAATGAGTTAAGCAGTATTTTGCACTTTTCAACAGAAATTAAATATGATTCAGCTCATTTGGAATATAAGTTTAATCCTGATGAACAGTGGAATTCTTTTTCTGTTTGGTATGAGAAGAATCAACAGAATTATAGCCCTAATGATTTTGACAAAATTAGCTATGAAGCCCAAGAGTTATGTAAAGAGTTACATAATGAAATGCAGTCTCATACTGGTGGAGACTGGAGAAAATTTATTTTGACAATTGATGAAACAGGTCAAGCTAAAACACAATTTATATATGAAATACAATCTTGTATGGATCAATTTAGAGAGTGATCTTTTAGAAAAATAAGTACGTGATTAAAACCCACTTAATTTTGGGTGGGTTTTTTAGCTAGCAGCAATAGCTAATCTCAAATTTAATAATGAAGAGCTTTGTTGCATAAAGATTTTAAAGATAGAGCTTTCCTAAGTTGCTCAAATTTAAGTGACAAGAGACTGTAAATAAAACTGTGTAAACGCTTAAACTCCCCCAACGTTGTTGGGGTCAAACAAAAGGTGTTTACCATGAAAGATGAAGCAATGTTGGCACTCGCTAAAGAGTTAGCCAAGAACCTAAAAACCGAACTCGATCTCAATAATTTTAGTCGGGCTTTAAAGAAATTGACTGTTGAAACTGCCCTTAATGCGGAACTCACCGACCATTTAGGTTACGAAAAGAATAGTCCACGAACAGGTAAAAATGCTCGCAATGGTTACACAACGAAGCGTCTACTGACTGATGATGGTGAGTTTGAACTAGATACCCCTAGAGATCGTGAGGGTACATTTGAGCCACAGCTTATCAAGAAAAATCAGACCCGTATCACAAAGCCAATTTCTGCTTTTGAGTGAGGTAAAGCAATTTGAACCGTTAACATATTAGTAGAAATAGGATCTAATGGTGCAGAGCAGGATAAGGCAATAAATGCAGGTTTATTCGGTAGTGGTGAGCGATCATTCTTTGGTTTACCATCAAATAAGCGAATCCATTTGGATACAAGATTTGTATCTAATCCATGTTGCAAAGCGACCGAAGCAATTGAAACGTCAGGTGCTTTACAAGCCTGAACGATCTGCTGTTTAAATTCAGCACTGTATGAACCGTACCAGGTTTGTCGGAGACGTAATCATTTACATGATCGACTAATCACTCAAGAGATTTCTCAATTAGGTTTTCTAACCGATCTGCAACGTTCGCATCGGGTTGCCGATTGGGCGTATAAGCAGACAATAGAGAATGAGTATTTAGTTTGGTTGGGCGGAAAAGATAAGCAAATTTTTCGATCTGTTGGTTTGATAGAACTCCTGCAAAATCGTCTTGTGGAAACGCTCACATATACCATTTGTTTGCGGGGAAGCTGCTTTTGTCTTCGTGTGATCAATATCATTGACTGCCAGATATAACTCATAGTCATGTTGTTCAGATAAGCAGGTGCTGTCTTTTAAATCTTTGTGCTGCAAAGCCTTTGGGAACTAAAAATAGAAGTGGTACTTCTACTGGTTACTAAAATTAAATTATATTTAATAATAAATATATAAAACAATATCTTATAAATCTATATGATGCGTAGTGTACGCATCATACATAAAGCGTTCTATTTTGATATAATTGATCCAATCAACCCATTGTTAGGTTTCATTTAAATTCCATGAGTCTTACTGAAATTAAAGTTCGCCAAGCTCATTGTAAGGAAAAAACCAGTTTTTTATCCGATGAAGATGGGCTTAGCCTGAAGATTGAGCCGAGTGGAAGAAAATCTTGGTGCTATCGCTATACAGATCCACAAACTAAAAAACGTCGACGCATTCAGTTAGGTCGTTATCCTGATTTATCGCTGAAAAAGGCACGACAAGTCAGAGATGACTTTAAAGACAATGATTTCTGTTTTGAACAAGATACTGCCTCTAATGTCATCACCTTTGGTAAGGTCGGGGAGGAGTGGTTACAGTTCAAACTGAAAAATGCCTTCAACGATCTACCCCGCTGTGGTGTACTACAGTTAGCAGAAAGATGCTTACAGCAAGATATTTATCCAGACCTTCAGGACCTACCTTTTCAAAACATCAAGCGTTATGACCTGGTTTCAGTAATCAAAAAAATAGAGGGACGCCAAGTAAAAGAACCTGTCAAGAAAGCTTGTAGTTATTTGAACCAAATTTATGACTACGCTGTAGCGATGGGTTATTGTGAATTCAACATCGCGCATGGTTTAAATAAAATCGCCATTAACAGTAAAATCAAGAAAAATTATCCGTATTTGAAAGCGGAGGATATATCTGATTTTAAGTATAAATTACAAAAATTGGATGCCCATCCGATTATTAAAAAAGCACTGCTGTTCAAATTACATACTGGCGTGCGAGGGGCTGAATTGTTATTGGCTGAGCCTCATCATTTTGATTTAAATGAAAAAGTCTGGAAAATACCTGCCTTGCATATTAAACAGTTTCGACGAAAAGTCATATTAGGCCATGAGATTCCCGACTTCTTAGTTCCACTTTCAGATCAGGCTTTAGATATTTTAAAAGACGTCATGCAATGGTCATACGGTGAAAAGTACATTTTTGCTAGCCCACGGAAACATAATCAACCGATTCATTTTAATACATTAAATATGGCTATACGTAAGATGGGCTATGGAAAACATCAATTATCCTCTCATGGACTACGTTCCACTTTTAGTACCATTTTGAATGACTCAGGTTTGTTCCAGGATAACTGGATTGAGGCACAACTTTCACATATTGATAAGAACCGTACCCGTGCCAGCTATAATCACGCTGACTATTTAGCCCAGCGGACTGAAATGATGCAGTGGTGGGGTGATTATTTAAGTACTGCTAAGTGAAAATCGTACTTTTATACATAGACTTAAAACATTATGGGGTTTCAAATGGATAGTAAACAATATACTTGCCGTGTTACATGGTCAGCAGAATATAATGAGTATGTTGGGTTGTTCGAACCACAAGCACTAGCCATTTGTTGTAATTCAGCTTTAAGCGCCCTTAATTCTTTCATGCGTTTATTCACTAGTGCAAGTTGCTGATCAATTAATGCATTAACGCTAGAGCAGCTTTCTTCTGGCTTATTTTTTAATTCGATAAGACGTTTAATATCATTGAGTGATATATCTAGGCTGCGACAATGCTTTACGAATTCCAATTGTTTAAGTGCTTTGCTATCATACAGCCTGAAATTACCTTCTGAACGATTTGGATTTAACAGTAATCCTTCTCTTTCATAATATCTAATCGTTTGTATTGAACAGCCCGATTTTTTTGACAATTCGCCTATTTTCATCAATTTCCCCCAGACATTTGACTCTATAGTTACTATAGAGTCTATAGTATAAGTATGCAACGAAAAGGATATATAAAAAATGACTGAGAAATATTTAAACAATACGAATATCGTTAATTTTGAACACAAAGATATCCAATCCTTGATCGATCAACGTAGGTGGAAAAACTTGGATAACTTCAACAAAATTGGTGCCGCTTATCAGTTTGTAAAAGATGAGATTTTCTTTGGTTATAATGAAAGCGATGATATTGCAGCAAGCGATGTGCTAGCAGATGGTTATGGACAATGTAATACTAAGGGTAATCTGTTAATGGCACTATTGCGTGGACTAGGCATTCAATGCCGATTTCATGGGTTTACCATAGACCAGCAACTACAAAAAGGTGCTATCCCAAGCTATGTATTTTGGTTAGCACCTAAATACATCATTCATAGTTGGGTAGAAGTTTACTTTGAAGGGCGTTGGATAAACTTAGAGGGCTTTATATTGGATGAGCAATACTTAAGCTCTCTACAGGAGAAATTTGACCAAGTAAAAGATGATTTTTGTGGTTATGGTGTTGCAACAAAGTGCTTTTCATCACCAGATACAGATTGGCGTGGAGAAAATACCTATATTCAAAAAGAAGGTATTCATGATGACTTTGGGCTTTATGATTCCCCTGATGAGTTCTATCTCGAAAAAGGGACTAACTTGTCGGGGTTCAAACGCTGGATATATCAACGCTTGATACGTCACTTGATTAATATGAATGTATCAAAACTAAGAAATAGAAAAGTACTAGAGGTACAAAATGCACAACCATAATCATAGTCATCAACATGGTAAAGATGACCGTATTGGTTGGGCATTTTTCCTTAATGTGACATTCACTATTATCGAATTTATAGGTGGTTGGCTCACTAACAGTACGGCGATAATGGCAGATGCAGTTCACGATCTTGGTGATAGTCTTTCAATAGGTTTTGCGTGGATTTTAAGTCGTTTTTCAGATAAAGAAGCATCAGATAAGTTTAGTTATGGTTATCGTAGACTTACTCTCTTTGGCGCATTGATAAACAGTATTGTTTTAATCATTGGCTCAATTTGGATTTTATTTGAAGCAATTCCAAGGCTGTCCAATCCTGAAATGCCTGTAGTCGAGGGGATGTTAGGGCTAGCGATACTCGGCGTTGCCGTTAACGGATATGCTGTATTAAAATTAAAAGCGGGTGAAACATTAAATGAGAAAGTACTGACATGGCACCTTCTTGAAGATGTACTTGGATGGGTTGCCGTTCTTATAGTCTCTATCGTACTGTTGTTCGCTGAACTGCCGATATTAGATCCCCTTTTATCAATAGGGTTCACGCTGTTCATCTTGTTTAATGTTTTCAAAAACCTGAAATCAACACTCGTTTTATTTCTTCAAGCTGCACCAGATAAAGAGACTCAAAAGCGTATTAAACTATCACTAATGGAATTTCCTGAAGTTAATGGTATCCACCACATGCACTTTTGGTCACTAGATGGTGAAAGTCACGTTTTAACAGCGCACCTTGAGCTGAGTGACAACTTTGACGTTAAAGAATTAATTAGGCTTAAACAAGAAGTTGCAGCTAAATTATCTTCCTATCATTTATCGCATACAACGATAGAGTTTGAGTTTTTAAATGAAAATTGTCGGGATGAAGCGCAGTAAGCTTTATCAATAAAATGTTGGGCATACAATATTAAAAGCAGCTTAATTAGGCATAACCTAGTAATTAAGCTGCTTTTTTTGATTTTAAATTTCGTCGGATTGCTGTTTGCTACTCTCAGAGCCATGCGCCCATTGATATAAAATAGGCAATACAAACAAAGTTAAAATTGTAGAAGATACAATACCGCCGATAACAACTGTTGCTAGTGGTCGTTGTACTTCTGCACCAATTCCAGTGTTTAACGCCATTGGAATAAAACCTAAACTTGCGACCAGTGCCGTCATTAAAATAGGTCTTAAACGAATGATGTGCTGAGTTTCCATCATTGTCTTGGCTTGATGCGGATCAGTCTAAAGCATTCTCAGGAATAGAGGAGCTCGTTGCTGATGTTGTCGCTGATATGATTAGCAATAATGAAAAAGTTCCTACACCACTCTCCGGGAAAATATAGTAGGCAGTTTGTTGTCCTTGTTCTCAGTGGTTCAACAAAAACTAGCCCTCGAAGCCGCAGAACGTGGCGTGGACATAAATTGTTTAGTATCAGTAAAAAGAGCGATGTAATTTTAGTACGAGTGAGTGATAGAGCAGGAACCTATGCTTCATATATTCAGTAAATGGTATGTTTTTGAATTAATAGGTATTTTTAAATAAAGCTTTCTTTGATTTAGTGCTTTTTATTTAATAAATTAATTTTAAAAACAACTTAGGCTAATTGATAAACACTATCTGGAAAGATTAAAAGAAAATATTTTTTAATTTCTGCTAATTCATTTAAGGCAGGTTCCCTTTCAAGCAGTTGAAATGTCCAAATAAGTACAGCCTGATGATTATCATAGCAAGTATTTACTCCAAGAAAATTAGCCATTCCATAACTTCTATTGATGTTCATTTCTTTAATTAATTGATTTCCTAAGTCACGAGCTTGCTGGCTGATCAATAACTCATTTGGTAACACGGCGGTCATCTCCACAAAATAATCTAATGCAGGTTCAATCCTTATATTTAAAAAGTTATAATTTAGTTGAAATGGATAAAATATACTTTCTATAAGTTGTAATAACCTGCTGTAGGTTAATTTTAGCAAAGTATTACTCAGTCAACAACTTCAAATAACCCACAGCAAGTTATTTTTTGTAAATTAATTTAAATATGATTACTTGTAAGTTATCTAGCCTCATGGGCGATAGAAAAATTTTAAAATTAAGTGAAGTGGTGCATGCAACAGGTATCAATCGCAACACGCTCACAAGTATGTATTATGACCGTGCTGTACGTATTGAATTACCAGTCGCCGATAAGTTGTGTAAGTACTTTAACTGTACGATGAATGATTTGTTTGAGTTTAAGGAAGAAGTTGAAGAAAAAGATTAACTTAATACTTCGTTTGATAAGTTTTTCGAAGAAAAAGACTAGCCAATACTTAGTTTGATAAGTTTTTCTCTGCAGATCTAATATTGAATTTTATAAAATATCATTACAAACAGATACTAATTTCATTACTTCTAAAATGAAATCAATCGAATGGTAGAGTTTTTTTGCTATTTGCATTTTAAGGTGGGATTTTGAGGCCTTGTTGCGCAAACCTACCGATAAGGTCTTATACAGCAATAGCCTACACCTAAATTTATCGTACACCGAATTGGTCATCCTACAATCATGCTTTGATCAATCATGGTAATTTTACAATTTGGTTTGATACTAAGATTCAATGATATTCGCAGTCACAATGAAAACATGGTCGAAATCAAACTTATTCTGACATAGCCATTCAGTGCTATCTCATGATTAAATCCTTATTTCGTCTTTCTGTATGCATGGTGACTGGCTTTGTCCAAAGCTTGATTAAACTTTGCGGATTAGATTGGACAGCTCTGGATTATTCAACCATTCGCAGAAGACAAAAGCATATTGATATTCAAATTAGCTATGAAAAGAGTTGCAATGGACTGCATCTACTCGTTGATTCCACGGATTTGAAGTTCTTAGGTGAAGGTGAATGGAAACGTAAAAAGCATTAGCCGAAATATCGTCGCCAATGGCGTAAACTTCATATTGGTATAGATACTAAAACCCTGCTAGGTAGAACACTATGGAAAAAATGGTCAGGCTATCATCGCCGAAGTTTGGTCGAAACAAAGATGCACTGCATCAAATTATTAGGCGATAAATTAATGGCAAGAAGCTTTCCTAGTCAGATGAGTGAAATTCATGCTCGCGTAGCAGTCCTCAACAGATTTACGGAATTAGGTCGACCACTTACCCAAGTTACGCCTTAAATTTGGCTCAATTAGGGGCGCTTTGCCTTTCAAATCTTTGTGCAACAAAGCCATTTGGAATATAAATAAGATTTAGTTAAAATTAACATTATTCATATAAATTAACATTATGTACTCTGTACACGACAAAAATAGATAACTCATTGAAATAATGTCACAATAATTGTTTTCTAACGACGAATACTATGACACATCTCAATGAGTTATATCTTATCTTAAACAAATCTCTAAAATGGAACAAGTCACATTTAAAGTGCTTTGCGCTCATCATGCTTGTGATTATTTTAAAGCAAACATGTAATCTTTCTTCTGCATCTAAAGCCTTGCCCATCAAGTGTTTACCACAATCATTTTATCGACGTATGCAGCGCTTCTTTGCAGGTCAGTATTTTGATTATCGTCAAATTTCTCAGTTGATTTTCAATATGTTTTCATTCGACCAAGTGCAACTGACTTTAGATAGAA
>NZ_JACASN010000029.1:0-37007 GCF_013390985.1 Acinetobacter sp. Swhac1
GCTCAAATAAACTTCGAGTAATTTAAACCAATCAATCAATGAAATATTTTCGATCAATCAATCAGTAAAAATCCACACAAGTTGTTCTTCATAATCTCTTAATGATCTTCTCGATGCTTCGTCAGCATCAAGCTAGGTCGGCTATATTACGCTTTATTTCTAAAGTGTCAACTGGTAATTTAAATTATTTTAAACTTCCTTTCTAAAACCCAACCCAATCGATTTCAATCAAGTCATTGTTTTACCAGAAGTTTTAATCTTCATCACCGCCGATGGATGTGCATTATAGGGCAAATATTTCGCCTTGCAACCCCTCTTTTTAAGTTTTATCAGTTTTTTAGTCCGAACGGTTATTTATTCGGCAAAATATTTTAAATCTGTATCATTCTTGCTCAAAATTAGCAGTATGCTTATTTTCAAATTTTAGCTACACTATTTTTATGTTCATTCGTGTTGTGTTGAAATGACTCAAAATTTAAAAATAATAACCTTGCTGTCATTTGTAGCAATGCAAACGCCTACTTTTTTGTATGCTGCACCCGCATCAAATCTTTATAGCACTACATTCTCCATTTTAGCGTATGCAAAATGGCAAGCTAGCACGCCCAAACTTTGTGTCGTAAATCAAGATAATATTGCACAACAATTCAAAAAACATGCCCCATTACATAATAAATATGACATTCAACCCATTCAAAGCCAGGAAATATCTAAAAGTAATTGTCAAATATTAATTTTTTCTACGCTTTCTGCTGCACAAGAACAACATACCTTAAATACTCAAGTTCGATTTCCAGCCCTATCTATTAGTTTAAACAATCTGGAATGTGAAACTGGCAGCGCTTTTTGTCTTTATAAAAAAAATGATAACTATGCTTTTAAAGTCAACATGGAAAGCTTGACTCAATCTCAAGTGCATATTGATCCGCGTGTATTACTGCTTGCAAAAACATCGGAGTCAAACTCATGAAGCAGTTATACTCCCCTATTACTTTGCATCAATTATTCACACGCGCACAACTCACTATTTTTGTTTTAACTTTTACAATTTGCTCTGGTATTTTTTTGGTGATCTCAACCTACACCATGAATGCTTATGCCAAAAATAGTCTACAAAACTTATCTGCTGCGTTAAATGAGCGCATTCAGCCTGCAGTGGTTTTTAATGATCAAATGACGCTCAACAAAATTCTCTCTGAACATACGCAGCGTTATTCTATTCGGTCGATTGAAGTACTATCACCCAAACAAACGCGTATTGCTTTTATTGAGCAGCAAGACTTAGATCATTTCTCAATTCAAGCTTTATTGGATTATTTGTTTTTTAATCATCCTGTTCGGCTGAGTATTGACCATGATCAGCAAAACTATGGTGAGTTGGTGGTGTATGGAAACTCTAGTGACTTGGTCAGTTTTTTTTATAAAATCGTTTTAGGATTAATTTTCGGTTTTATTTTGCTTTTAATTGCTGTGTTTTGGTCAATTAATTCAATTTATCAATATCTCATGCAATCTTTAAGTTCTATTGTCAGCTCGGCACAGGAGATCAGTGCACAAAAAAATTATAAGCTGCGCGTTTCAAGTTCAGATATTCAAGAACTTCATGAACTGAGTTATGCCTTTAATGGCTTACTCAATGAGATTGAACAATCCCATAAGAATTTATTGGTTGAAAATCATAAACTGCAATTTCAGTCGCAATACGACAATTTAACGCAGTTGCCAAATCGTAATTATTTTTATGAAACACTGTTTAAGCTATTTACCCAGCCTTCTGCTACGGCTGCAGTATTTTTTTTAGACATTAATAACTTTAACCAAATCAATAACCAATTTGGGCATTTGACGGGCGATAATATTTTACGTGATTCATCACATTGTCTAATTCAGATTTTGCCCTCACATGCGTTTGTTGCGCGTTTAGGTGGCGATGAGTTTGCAGTAATCTTAACTGGCTCACACTCCACTGCAGAATTAGAGGATTATTGTCAAAAGATTCATGCTTGCTATACCTCTACATTTAAGTATGAACAGCAACAAGTTTCCTTAAATGTCAGTATTGGCGTAGCATTGATTGAATATGCCAAAACTCCTGAAAATTTAATTGCCGATGTCGATCGCGCGATGCTCAAAGCCAAACGTGATCATTCAAAATGGTATATTTCACCTCAATCAAACAACAAACAGGTTCCTTATGCTTAAAAAAGTTCTGATCGGTACACTTATTTTTGTTATGGTTTCACTCAGTGCTTGCATGAGTTTAGGGAATGTCAGCTATAAGCAGGCACGCATGCTAAAACAAGAAGGTTTTATTTTAAGTGATGATGGCTGGACTTTAGCCCTGCCTGAACGCTTGTTATTTGGTTTTGATGAATACGCCATTCAAAACAACCAAAAAGAACGCCTCAACCAATTGGCACAACAGCTGCATAAATATGACTTGGATAAACTCAAGTTTATTGGTCACACAGACAACGTAGGTTTAGCCAGCTACAATCAAACCCTATCGGAAAAACGCGCCCAAAATGTGGCTCAGATCTTTTTAGATCAGGGTTTTGAACGAAACAATATTCAGGTGATTGGTCGTGGAGCATCTCAACCGATGGTGAGCAACGATACACCAGCAAATCGCGCGATTAACCGACGTGTAAATGTGACGATAGTACCTTAAAGCCCTACAGAAATTTCAACGGATCATCAAACCTCAGTCATTGAGGCTTTTTTATTTCAACTAAAAGATGTAATCAACAAAAGTATTTTTCTAAATTTCAGGCATAAAAAAACCGCTTAACGCGGTATCTTTATCTATTTGACCATTTCTATTTTAGAAAATGGTCGGAGCAGTAGGATTCGAACCTACGACCCCCTGGTCCCAAACCAGGTGCACTACCAGGCTGTGCTATGCTCCGTTTATCTCTCAAAGAGATTGGGGTGAATGACGGGATTCGAACCCGCGACAACTGGAATCACAATCCAGGGCTCTACCAACTGAGCTACATCCACCATTATGTTTGGTTCTTTTATACCAAGCTACCAAAAAATGGCGCGCCTGACAGGATTCGAACCTGTGACCATCCGCTTAGAAGGCGGATGCTCTATCCAACTGAGCTACAGGCGCATGACCGATGATACATAATATCATGCGATACGTTGCCTTGAAGAATTGGTCGGAGCAGTAGGATTCGAACCTACGACCCCCTGGTCCCAAACCAGGTGCACTACCAGGCTGTGCTATGCTCCGATTCATCTCAGCTTTTTGTGTATCGCACATCGTGCGGTACGGTGTGCATTCTAGGCGCGACGCCCGAAGACGTCAACACCTATATTTAAAAAAAATTAAAAAAAAGCTTCAACCGTATATTTATCAAGCATTTTTGATATTTTTCAATCAATTTTAGCGTTTTAAGCTCGCACTGAAATTCAACATACGATCTAGTGGTAATTTAGCACGTTCTGCCATGGCAGGTTCAACGAATACTTCTTGATCACCTGTTTGCAATACATGCAAAATTCCATCCAATTCATTCATCGCCATCCACGGGCAGTGTGCGCATGAACGACAGGTTGCACCCTCACCTGCAGTTGGTGCTTCAATTAGAATTTTATTTGGTACAGCTTGCTGCATCTTGTAGAAAATACCGCGGTCTGTTGCCACAATTAAACGCTCGTGTGGCAAAGTTTTTGCCGCTTGAATAAGTTGCGAGGTACTGCCCACCGCATCAGCTACATCAACAACTGATTCTGGTGATTCTGGATGCACCAAAACTGCTGCATCCGGATACATGGCTTTCATATTGGCTATACCGCGTGAACGGAATTCTTCATGCACAATACACGAACCATCCCAAAGCAGCATATCTGCGCCAGTTTTCTTTTGAATATAGCGTCCTAAGTGCTGATCTGGCGCCCAAATGATTTTTTCACCTAAGCTATCGAGATGTTCAATAATTTCAACCGCACAGCTTGAGGTAACGACCCAATCTGCACGCGCTTTTACCGCAGCGGACGTGTTGGCATAAACCACGACTGTATGATCAGGATGCGCATCACAGAAGCGGCTAAACTCATCGACAGGACAACCTAAGTCCAGTGAGCAAGTTGCTTCTAAAGTTGGCATAAGAATGGTTTTTTCTGGCGATAAAATTTTGGCAGTTTCGCCCATAAATTTTACACCAGCTACGACCAACGTGGTTGCCGCATGATCACGACCAAAACGTGCCATTTCCAGTGAATCCGAAACACAGCCACCTGTTAATTCAGCCAGTTCCTGTACTTCAGGATCGCAGTAATAATGGGCAACCAAGACAGCATTGTGCTTTTCGAGTTCTGCTTTAATTTGCGCAAATTTTTCCTGCTTGGCTTGCTCACTCAAATGATGTTCTTTGGTTTCACCCAAGCGATCTAAATGCGCCTGCACAATTGATTTGGCTTCATTGGCAATTAAATTGGTCGCATCATTCATAACAACGTCTTCTCTATCTTCATGCTTGCCCGAACACAAGCTTACTCAAGTCACTGATGATATGGGGGCAATTTACTCATTCACCAGCCCTTTGCCGATTGAATGCTAAAAAAGCCTCACAACGGAGGCTTTATCACTCAATTTGAATTTTTACGAACGGTAATCCGCGTTGATCTTGACATAATCGTAAGACAAGTCACAAGTATAGACTGTATCTGTCGCTTGACCACGTCCTAAATTTACACGAATGGTCATTTCGGTTTGTGCCATGACTCGCGCGCCCGCTGCTTCGGTATAGTCGGCAGCAGCACCGCCATCTTTGCAAATTTGCACATCATCCAACCAAACCTGAATTTTTTCAACCTCTAAATTTGGCACGCCTGCATAACCAATTGCAGCAAGAATACGCCCCCAGTTTGGATCTGAGGCAAAAATGGCCGTTTTTACCAATGGTGAATGTGCAATGCTGTACGCAATATCACAACATTCTTGGGTATTGTCACCATCTTCAACACGTACCGTGATGAATTTTGTTGCACCTTCACCATCACGGATAATCAGTTGTGCCAAACGCAACATCACACGATTCAAAACATCTAATACCACAGCATAACGCGGGTCATTTTCACTGCAAATTTCAGTGCCACCCGCCTGACCTGTCGCCACCAAGATACATGAATCATTGGTCGAGGTATCGCCATCTACAGTAATACGGTTAAATGATTGTTCTACGCTGCGTTTGAGCAATTGCTGCAAGATGTCACGTTGAATTGGTGCATCGGTTGCAACATAGCTAAGCATGGTCGCCATATTTGGGCGAATCATACCTGCGCCTTTAGAAATGCCTGTCATGCTATAAATAATGCCATCTAACTCAAACTGTTCAGAAGCACCTTTTGGTGTGGTATCTGTGGTCATAATACCTGTCGCAGCATCATGCCAAGCATCCTCACGTACCGATGCCAAAGCAGGCGCTAAACCAGCAACCAAGCGTTCAATCGGCAATTGCTCGCCAATCACACCTGTAGAAAATGGCAAAACTTCTTGGGTAGATACACCTGCCAATTCAGCCAATTTGGCACAGGTAATTTCTGCATTTTGCATACCCAATTTGCCTGTACCCGCATTGGCATTGCCTGTATTAATGACCAAGTAACGCGGATTGCCCTGAGCTAAATGTGCTTTGGACACATGCACAGGTGCAGCGCAAAATGCGTTTTGAGTAAATACGCCCACTACATTTGAGCCTGCTGCAAATTCAAAAATAACCAGGTCACGTCGGTTCTGATAACGCACATAAGCCTCTGCTGAACCAATTTTTACACCTTTGACCACATGCATGTGTGGCATAGAGACGTCACCAACTGCCATTTTGAAATTTCCAGTACAAATTTGAGAATGTCACAGCTTAGTGGAAATTGAAGAAAAAATCGAGCATCCTCCCTGCTTGATTCAACTTTTGTTAATACACAAGGTCATATATAAAAAACCAGCCCGTATGGACTGGTTTTAATCTTCAATGTAATGCATCAGCAACTAAAATTATACTGATTGAGCCTATTGGGATTATGGCGTAGTCGCAACCACGGTTTCACCCAATAAAGCCTGTTTTGCACGTTCTTGACTTGCTGCAGATAAAGCAGGATTTGCAGCCACAATACGATTTACATTGGCAGCATTCGCAGGTGCAATCGCTGCAGTATGCAACACGATTGGACGCTGATCTGGATTGGCAAAGGTATAACGAATACCTGTGCGTGGGCTTGCCACAGTCACGTGACCATTATCCACTTGTACCTGTGCAGTGGTCGCACCCACAGCAGCTTGAACTTTTGCAGGAGTTGTCGTTGTTGCCGCATTTGCAAATGTGAAAGTAGGCAAGCTCAAGGCAACAATCATTAAAGGTTGTAATACTTTTTTCATTTTTTGTTCCACACATGGATATTGCATGTGCAACTAAATAGCATTTAATTCCAAAATCTGCAAATGCTATACACATCTTGCAAAACTATTACCACAAAGATTTTGCGCCCCAAAATACAAAAAAGCAGAGCCAAAGTTCTGCTTAAGTTGTAACAAGACAGGTTTAGATTTTACCGTGACACTGTTTATATTTCAGTCCTGAACCACATGGGCATGGCGAGTTACGGCTTGCAGGCGCAACAACCGTTTGCTCAGCAGCACTGTACTGTGGTTCTGATTCAAAGGTTTCGCCCGTTAAACCATCTACATCAGCATGTGAAAGATTAAGCTGCATCGCTTCTGCTTGCGCTTGCTGTTGAGCTTCCATCGCTGCCAATTCTTCAGGTGTTGGGACATGCACACGCGAAAGATCGGTCACGACATCGGCTTTAATCACACCCAACATATTCACAAATAAGTTAAAGGCTTCTTTTTTGTACTCTTGCTCAGGGTTCTTTTGTGCATAACCACGTAAATGAATCCCTTGACGCAAATAGTCCATAGCCGCCAAATGATCTTTCCAATGACGATCAAGTGAACTGAGCATAAAGTGGCGTTCTAACATCGCTGCAGATTCATCACCCATTTGCTCACGACGTGCACGATAACGTGTGACAATTTCATCGGCAATACGTTCTACTAAAGCTTCTTCATCTAGGCGACGATCATCTTCAAGCCATTGGTTAATTGGTAATTCGATACCTAAATCATCACGCAAGGCACGCTCTAAACCATCAATATCCCATTGGTCATGAATTGATTCTGGTGGAATATAATTGGCGATCATACCTGTGACCACTTCACGATGCATTTCTTCAATATAATCTTGCAGGGTGTTTTCTGCTAACACGTCATCACGTTGTGAATAAATGATCTTACGCTGTTCATTATTCACATCATCGTATTTCAGCAAGTTTTTACGAATATCGAAGTTACGTGCCTCAACTTTGCGCTGTGCATTTTCGATGGAACGAGACACCATTTTGTGCTCAATCGCTTCATCTTCCTGCAAGCCCATAGCGCGCATCATTGCTACGACACGGTCACCTGCGAAAATACGCATCAAGTCATCTTCAAGTGAAAGATAGAAACGTGACACACCTGGGTCACCCTGACGACCTGCACGACCACGTAGCTGGTTATCAATACGGCGTGATTCATGGCGTTCAGAGCCAATAATATGCAAACCACCTGAACTTAACACCATGTCATGGTTTTGTTCCCACTCTGCTTTTAAGCGAGCTTCGTCTTCAGGGGTTGGATTTTCAATTTTGGCAAGCAAGGCTTTCCAGTTACCACCGAGCAAAATATCTGTACCACGACCCGCCATATTCGTCGCAATCGTCACCGCTCGTGGTGAACCTGCCTGTGCAATAATGTCGGCTTCACGTTCGTGTTGCTTCGCATTTAACACTTCGTGCTGAATACCCGCTTCACGCAGTTTGTCCGATAAAATTTCCGAAGCTTCAATGGTTGCGGTACCAATCAAAATTGGCGCTACACCCGCTTCATGCACACGCTGAATTTCTTGAATAATTGCGTTGTATTTGCCTGCACGGTTTAAATAAATCAAATCGTTCTGGTCATTACGAATCATTGGGCGGTGGGTTGGAATAATCACCACATCCAAACCATAAATTTCTTTCATTTCTGCAGCTTCAGTATCTGCAGTACCCGTCATACCCGATAATTTTTTGTATAAACGGAAATAGTTCTGGAAAGTTGTAGTTGCTAAAGTTTGGTTTTCAGGCTGAATTTCTAAGCCTTCTTTGGCTTCTACCGCTTGGTGTAAGCCTTCTGACCAGCGACGCCCTGGCATGGTACGACCTGTATTTTCGTCAACAATAATCACTTCACCATCATGAATGATGTAGTGCACGTTGCGTTGATACAAGAAGTGCGCACGAATGGCAGCAGACACGTGATGCACCAAATTCAGGTTAGATGCAGAATACAGACTTTCGCCTTCTGCCAATAAACCCATTTGAATTAATTCATTTTCTACCGTTTCATAACCAATTTCGGTCATTTCTACAGTACGTTGTTTTTCATCAATCCAGAAATGTCCACCATCGGCTACTTTTTCTTCTTTTTGTGCATGCAATTTTGGCGGAATGGTGTTGATTGCTGCATATAACTGCGATGAGTCATCACTTTGACCAGAAATGATTAATGGGGTACGTGCTTCATCAATTAAGATCGAGTCCACTTCATCAATAATGGCATAAGTCAGACCACGCTGTTTTTTCTCACTCAGCGAGAACACCATGTTGTCACGCAAATAGTCGAAACCAAATTCGTTATTGGTACCGTAAGTAATGTCTGCACGATAAGCTTGTGCTTTTTCTGTCGGGTCTTGCATCGAATAAATAATGCCAATGCTTAAACCCAAAAACTCAAACAAAGGACGGTTGAGTTCAGCATCACGCTGTGCCAAGTAGTCATTTACAGTAATGACATGCACGCCCTGACCACTTAAAGCATTTAAATAACAGGCCAAAGTTCCCATTAGGGTTTTACCTTCACCTGTACGCATTTCTGCAATTTTACCTTCATGCAAGGTAATACCACCAATCAACTGCACGTCATAGTGACGCATGCTCATGACACGTTTGGCGGCTTCACGACATACTGCAAATGCTTCTGGTAATAATTTATCTAAACTTTCGCCTTTGTTATAACGTTGTTTGAATTCTTCGGTTTTTGCAGATAAGTCTGCATCGCTTAAGGCAGATATCGTCGGCTCGAGCGCATTAATCTTGTCTACGATTTTACGCATGCGTTTGAGTTCGCGCTCATTTTTAGTACCGAAGATTCCTCCGATCAGACTTGCCAACATGAATAAACTCTCTAAATCTTGCTTGTCAAATAAATAGGTTTTTCTTAGGGGTTATTATGGTGCTAGAAATTTGAAGTACAAGGGTTTTGCACAAAAACCTATTAAAAATTCCAATCTCTACTTGCCATTTCTCGCTGCTAAGTGGCAGTTAATGTAACAAATTTCGAGCGGGCGATATATAGCAATAGCACATGAATCTATTTTGAAAAAGCAATAAAAACCACACCACTTATTCTATTTATTCATAAGAACATACAAAAACACTATTTATTTTTGCAAAAGAAATAACGCATAGTAGTGTTCATTCAACATACAACACAAAACATTAGAGGCACAGCATGACCATTCGCTTAGGTGACACCGCACCCAACTTTACACAAGATTCAAATGAAGGCCAGATTGATTTTTATGAGTTTTTAGGTGACAGCTGGGGGATTTTATTTTCACACCCTGCCGACTACACCCCTGTCTGCACCACAGAATTAGGCTTTACCGCAAAACTTAAAGACGAGTTCAGCAAACGTAATGTTAAAGCGATTGCCCTTTCTGTAGATGATGCAGAATCTCACAAAGGCTGGATTCAAGATATTAACGAAACTCAAAATACGACAGTTAATTTCCCAATTCTTGCCGACCAAGATCGTAAAGTGTCTACTTTGTATGATTTTATTCACCCGAATGCCAGTGAAACACTGACTGTCCGCTCACTGATCATTATTGATCCAAATAAAAAAGTACGCTTGATCATTACTTATCCTGCTTCTACAGGACGTAATTTCCACGAAATTTTACGTGTCATTGATTCACTACAACTGACTGACAATTACAAGGTTGCAACGCCTGCCAACTGGCAAGATGGTGAAGATGTGGTCATTGTGCCTGCCATTCAGGATGAAGCGGAACTTAAAGAACGCTTCCCAAGTGGATATAAAGCCATCAAGCCTTATTTACGTTTGACCAAACAACCGAACCGCACTTAATTAAGTGTTACATGAGCAAGCCTATCTTCGGATAGGCTTTTTTATGCTCCAATTCCGTTAATCCAATTGTGATTGGCGACACACAACAGATCAGGTATAAGCAAAATAACATTCATAAAAAAACGTCATTTTGTGATCTACAACATTCATCATTTACATTGCGGCACGTTTTGCCCAATCTGTGCGCCTTTATTTGGACAACAAGGTTGGCAGGCAAAATTGGTCTGCCATTGTCTATTATTAGAAACAGATCAAGGCTTGGTCTTGGTCGATACAGGCTTAGGCGTTGAGGATTATTTACATCCCAAACAGCGTTTAGGCACATTACTGACCCATACCGCTCGGATTCAACACGACTTAAGCCAGACCGCACTCAAGCAAATCCAGCAACTTGGTTATCAGGCCAGTGATGTGCAACATATTTTGGTATCGCATTTGGACTTTGATCATGCGGGTGGGATTGCTGATTTTCCAAACGCGACTGTGCATATCTTCGCGAGTGAATACAAGGCAGTCTGCAATTTAAAGTCTTTAAAAAATCGCATGCGTTATAAACCTAAGCAATTTCAGCAACATACTCATTGGGATTTTTTAGAACCAACCCGAGGTGAAGCTTGGTTTAATTTTAATCGTGTGCAAGGTTTAACAATTTTTAAGGATGAAATTTTACTGATTCCTTTGCCTGGACACTCCGCTGGTCATTGTGGCATTGCCATTCGGCAGGCACAGGGCTGGTTATTTTTCTGTGGCGATGCTTATTATGCGCAAGCACAGCTAGACCCTAAACAATGCTTCCCAGCACTACATACAGTTGAGTATTTGTTTGCAGAAAATAATTTAATGCGTTTAAAGACTTTAGCGAATATTCAGCATTTGGCTCAAACTGCACCACAAGTTGAGATTATTTGCGCACATGATCCAATTGCCTTAGCGCAATATCAAATACCAAAAGCCTAAATAAAAAAGGATTTAACCGAAACGATTAAATCCTTTTTAAAGACCGCAGCTTGATTAAATGATTTAGTTGCGTTTCTCTAACGGCACCCAGTCAATTACCCATGCCGACTTCATATTTAAACTAGGGTCTGCGGTAATTTTCTTACGGGTTGCATCGGCAGCATCACGGTCTTTAGATGGCCCAACCATAATCCGAACCCCTTTAGACGTTGGACTTTGGGTGACTTTATAACCTTTGGCTTTCAGTTTTGCCGCCAAAGCATCGGCATTGGCTTGGTTAGCAGCCAAAGCCACTTGTACCATCCACTGCTTATCGCCTTCTTCCAATAACTTACGTGCTTTTTCAGCTTCAGCCTTTTTCTTGGCAGCTTCTTCAGCTTTGCGTTTTTCCTCAGCTTTACGTTTTTCTTCGGCAGCCTTACGTTCTGCTTCTTTTTTCGCTTCTGCTGCTTTGCGCTCTTGTTCAGCTTTACGTTTTGCATCGGCTTGGCGTTGTTCTTCCGCTTTGCGCTTCTCTTCTGCAATACGTTTTTCTTCCGCTAAACGCTTTTCATCTGCTGCTTTTTTCTCTGCAGCACTACGCTCTTGCGCGGCTTTTAACTCAGCAGCTTTCTTGGCATCCGTTGCCTTTTGCTGCTCTAACTTCTTTTGCTGGGCAGCTTTTTCTTCAGCCAAACGCTTTTGCTTGGCTTGTTCATCTTCGACCAATTCCGGTGGAATATTGTCAGAACTTTGCTGCTGACCAGAACGCAATGCATTTAAGGCAGCATATTCTTCTGCAGCTTTACGCGCTGCTTCAGCTTCTGCCTGTTGTTGCATCGCTAAAAACTCAGCTGCACGTGCTTCTTGCTCCGCTACTGCTTTTTCACGCGCACGGCGCTGCTCTTCAAGCAGACGCTGCTCGGTTTGCACATCGACAGTTAAAGGTTGCAATTGCACCATTTCTGCCTGATTGGCATTTTTATGTTGAACTTGTTCGGCTTGGCTTGGGGTTTTCACATTATTTTGATGTATTTCTTCTTGCCCTTTTAAAAGCAATGCTGCCAATAAAACACCACCACCTAATAAAACAACGCCACCCATCCAGCGCTGTTTGTTATTCATTGACATTCTTCCAAATACTCCCATACCGCTTCTAAGGTATGAAATGATCCACATACCAAAATCAGCTGATTATTTTTTGTTTCATCCAGTGCTGATTTAAAAGCCAATTGTATACTGTCGAAGTGTTGTATTGTTTCGCCTTGCAAAGCCTGATCCAAAACCGTGATCTCTGCCGCACGAGGCACATTTAATGTGGCAATTTTCCACATTACGACACTATCTTTCAATAACTCAACCACAGAATTTATATCTTTATCTGCAAGCATTGAAAAAACACTGACCACTTCAGTGTACTGTTTATTGTAATTTAAGAAATTGCGCAATTGCTTTAACAAAAATTCAACGCCATGCGGGTTATGTCCTGCATCAAAAATCACGGTTTTGCCCTGAATTTGACGAATTTCAAAACGTCCCGCCAATTTGGCCGTTTGAATACCTTGTGCAATTGCGTCTTGGGTGATTTCTAAACCACTGTGCAAGACTGCTGCCACAGCCGTTGAAATATTATCGAGGGCTAAACTGCCTGTTGGAAGTTTTAAGGTGCAACCCGATGCAGCAAATATCCATGACTGACCATCATGCATATCCCGATAAAAATAATCAAGATTCAAGACAAACAAAGGTGCATTGCAGGTTGCTGCTTTGTCGTGAATAGCTTGAGGCAAATCTTGCTGACCTGCAAAAATGACAGGAATGTTAGGACGAATAATGCCTGCTTTTTCATAGGCAATTTTTTCGATGCTATCGCCTAACCAATCGACATGGTCTAAACCGATATTGGTAATAACCGCCACATCTGGATTGACGACATTGACCACATCTAAGCGCCCACCTAAACCGACTTCAAGCACCCACACATCGCAGTCTCGTGCTTTAAAAATCACAAAGGCTGCCAAAGTCGTGGCTTCAAAAAAAGATAAACTCAGATCGCAATCACGTCGTGCTTGATCGACTTGCACAAAAGCATCAATCAAACTTTGGTCATCGACCTCGACGCCTGCTAATTTGACTCGTTCATTAAAACGGTAAATATGTGGCGATTGGTACAACCCAACCCGATAGCCCTGCGCATTTAAAATAGCCGCTAAAGTGGTTGTGGTTGAGCCTTTGCCATTGGTTCCCGCAACCGTAATGACTTTGGCTTTAGGATGGGTCAACCCCAGTTTTTCTGCAACGGGAATAACCCGCTCCAAACCTAAATCAATACCCGTAACGTGAACATGGCTCCAATAATTGAGCCATGTGTTTAAATCATCGGTTGCAAGAGGTGCTGTGTTCAAGGCAAGTTCATCAGTTTCGCAAGAATACGATAAACTGTATCACGTAATGCATGACGATGGACAATTTGATCGACCACACCATGATCAAGTAAGTATTCTGCACGTTGGAATGGTTCTTCCAGTTTTTCACGTACAGTTTGCTCAATGACACGTTTACCCGCAAAGCCAATCATCGCTTTAGGTTCTGCAATGTGTACATCACCCAACATCGCCAATGATGCAGTTACACCACCGTATACAGGATGAGTTAATACTACGATGTACGGCAAGCCTGCTTCTTTCATGCGTTGAATTGCTGCAGAAGTACGCGCCATTTGCATTAATGACAACATGCCTTCTTGCATACGCGCACCGCCAGATGCTGCAAAGCAAATTAACGGTTGTTTTTGCTGAATCGCACGTTCAGCAGCTTGCACAAAACGGTCACCCACTACGGTACCCATTGAGCCGCCCATAAAATCAAACTCAAATGCACAAGCAATGACTGGCATATCTTTTAATAAGCCCTGCATAACCACTAACGCTTCGGTTTCACCCGTTTTCTTTTGCGCTTCAGTCATACGCTCAGGATAAGCTTTGCTGTCTACAAATTTGAGTGGGTCTTTGGCAGAGAATTCTTGACCTAATTCGTTTTGTACTTGGTCAAAGAACCAAGTTAAACGCTCACGCGCTTTCATGCGTAAATGTTCATCACATTGTGGGCATACATAAGCGTTGAATGACATTGCCGTACGTGTCACCAAGGCATGACATTCTGGACATTCAATCGTTGGTTCAGTAAAGATCGCTTTTAACGCTTGTTGCTCATCTGGTGTTTCAATACCAGGTACACCACGTGCAGTCCACGGCGTCGATGGGCTTAGAATTTTCCCTGTTTTCACTTCTTGACTCATACTAACTCATCGAGCGCAGCTCGAAGCTCCTTCACTTTATTAACCGTTGCAATGACGGCTTGTTCTGGTGCTAAGCTCGCAAATTGTTTTACAAAAGCACTTCCGACAATGACTGCGTCGGCAGCCGCGCCCATTGCTTTGGCAGATGCAGCATCACTGATGCCAAAACCCACACCCACAGGCACGTTGGTTACAGCTTTAATCTGTTGGATGCGGGTTGCTGCTTCTGCAACATCAAGTGTTGCTGCACCCGTCACGCCTTTCAAAGAAACATAATAAATAAAGCCACTGGCTTGGTTTGCAACAAATTGAATACGCTCTGGTGTAGAAGTTGGCGCTAACAAGAAAATTTGATTCATCCCATATTTATTCAGGACTTCATCAAATTCTTGGGCTTCTTCAGGTGGTAAATCGACCAGAAGTACACCATCGACACCACAGTCATGTGCATATTCAACAAACTTTTCATAACCAATGACTTCTACAGGGTTTAAATATCCCATCAATACCACAGGAGTTTCCTGATCTTTTTGACGGAACTCTTTGACCATGTTTAAAGCATCTAGCGTATTGGTTCCACCTGCCAACGCTCGCTCTGCAGCGAGGGCAATTACTGGACCATCAGCCATTGGGTCTGAAAACGGCAAACCTAATTCAACGACATCTACCCCTGCCTCGACCATTTGATGTAACAACGGAACTGTGACTTCTGGATGAGGGTCACCTGCCATAACATAAGAAACCAAGGCCTTACGCTGTTGAGATTCAAGCTGTGCAAATCGTGTGGCTAAACGTGACATAGGGTTGTATTTTCCTTGAATGATTAAAACTGAGACATTTGCTATTGTAGAAATACAAATTGACCCATTGTAACGCTATTTTTTACTCAATGAATAGCGCACAGGCATGGGTTGCTGCATTTCTGTTTGCAAAACGATTTATTCAGAACAACCGCGAGGCTACATTTACTGATATTTGCGCTTTTTTCTCAATGATCAAAGATGCCTAATTTTGCCTGCTTATCGGTTTTTGAAACTTGCTCAATCGTGCTTTTAAATTTAAAAATATTGATAAAAATAAACAACTTCAGGTTTTATCTTAGGCTTTATCAACCTTGCAAAAGCTGATTCGGTCATGGCTACACACAGCTTATTTTCAATCTCTTAGCGCGAAATCACCTGTTGATAATGAGCCAATCCATACTATTTATGGCGTATTTTGCTGTAGAGAAAGCGCATCCTCAGCTTGCTGCAACTGCTGTTTACGTTTTAGCAAGGTCTGTCCTGTGCAGGCTTTATAGGCACGCGCCAAAGCCGATTGGTCTGAATAACCCAACAACTGTGCAATATCGCTTAGGCTCACATTTTGTCGCAGTAAGTTTTCACAGCGCTGCATCCGTTCTATTTCAAGAATCTGTTTAAAACCCGTACCTTCCTGTTTAAGCTGACGCTGTAACGTACGCCCTGAACGAAATAAACGCTGCGCCACCCATTCAATGCTCGGCACTTGCTGTTCATAACGTAAATAATGCGCCACCTGCTCTTGGACTTGCTGCTGCACGGTTTCTAATTGTGGTTTTAACGCAATCGCATCTTCAGCTTGTTTGGTGAGTAAATGAATTAAAGAGGGATCGGCTTGCTGTGGTTTTAAACTGAGGCTTTCTAAATTTAAAACAATTTGATATTCCGCTTGCTTAAATAAAACCTTACAACCATAAAACTTTTCATAATGCAGCATCGCCATACGCGGTGCATGGGCAAAATGAATCTCCCGTATCGGAGAGTGTTGAAAATCAAAAATTTGCATGGCCAATTGAGTCATACAGGCAAAAGTCATTTCATGAACCAAGCTGTATTTTTCATCCACCAACGGCCATGATAAATATAAAGCATCTGGTTGTTGTTCCAGTCGCATCGGTACGGCTGCCGTACCATCTACCACCAAACGGCTAAAACGCATCATATATTGAATGGCTTCTGCAACACTGTTACTACGCGATGCCATATAGCCAAGCACGCCAAAATGTTCAGGCTGAATATAACGTGCCAATTCAAAAACGAGCGTTGGACAATCTAAAAACTGAATACTGTGTTGGATGATGTCGTTAAAAAACTGATAAGACGATTGGGTATCCATAGGCAATGCCAACACATGCTGTAACTGCTGCAATTGTGCAGGCAAAAATCCAAGCTGCTCAGGAATCTTACCCTGTGCAGATAAATAGCGTAACCAAAGTTGATAATAGCCATTTGGAATTTGGATTTCACTTACGTGCTTGCTCATCTTGACATGCATCATTTTCTTTTGTCGTTTAATGTATAAAAACTGGCAAATACTGTCAAAACAAATCTGCCAAAGCCCGACATACTACAAACAGGATTGACCAGAGTGAAATAAAATAAAATGAATGCACTTGTCCAATATCATGCTACGCCGATGGTACGCAGCAATCTCGATTTTAAATTAGCCGATGTGCCGCGTTACTGGTTTGCAGGTGATCCGTTTCTGACCCGCATGTTTGACGCTTTAAGCCTGACTTTTCCTGATGGTGAGCGTTATTTCATTCAATCAGTACGTTTGTTCCGCGATCAAATTCAAGACCCAGACTTAAAACAACGTGTTGCCGATTTTATTCGGCAAGAAGCTCAGCACGGCATTGCACACGACAAAATGAATCAGGTTATGAAAGATCAAGGCATGCCTGTAGATCAGTTTATTCAGCGTCTGAACAAGATTTTTAAGTTTGAACTGAAATATCGCTCGCCTCAATACAACATTGCCATGACGGCGGCGGCTGAACACTTAACCGCACTTATGGCAGAAACATTTTATGGCGAAAAAGACACCCTGAAAGATGCACATCCGTATGTCCGTGCTTTATTTGCGTGGCATGCGATTGAAGAAATGGAGCATCGTGATGTGGCGTTTGATGTGATGCAACAGGTGGGCAATGTGCCTGAAGTGACCCGAAAAATGGCATTGGTACTCACCACAGGTTTGATGTTTGGGTTTACCCTTTACCGTGCTAATGTCATGCTCAGATACGATGGTTTTAGCCGCATACAATGCTTAAAGATGAATGCACGCGGGCTGCAATGGCTATTGGGTAAAAATGGAAAATTACGCAAAATGAAACCACAATTTCAAGACTGGTTTAAGCCTGATTTCCACCCTAGCCAACACCCGATTATTGCGCAATACGATGTTTGGCTGAACACCTTAGCTGAAACCAATGATCCAATTCAGGCGGGTGAAGCTTTTTGGCAGGCAGGAAAATAAAGCTTTTGGTTTTGCTTGGCTTTTAACCAATGAACACCTAAGCATTGCTTAGCTTTATACAAACTTGCCTCTAATATCTTTATATAAAGTAAGGCATAAGGCAATGCTGAGTCATATCTTATTATTTCTTATTTATGAGTGACCAACACAGTTTAAGCGTAAGAGATCGCTGTTACTGTTACAGCTCCATCTCCTACGCAGAAAAAGGTTTTAGTCCTGATTCATAATAAAAAAGTATTGGCGATAATATTTCAGCTCGGCAATCGAATCACGAATATCATCCATCGCCAAATGCGACGCATTCTTTTTCAAACCGCTCATAATTTCTGGACGCCAGCGCTTTGCCAACTCTTTCACTGATGAAACATCCAAATTACGATAATGGAAGTACTGTTCCAATTCAGGCATTAAACGGTGTAAAAAACGGCGGTCTTGGCAAATTGAGTTGCCACACATTGGCGATGTTTTAGGATTAACCCATTTTTTCAGAAACTCAATAGTTTGCTGTTCTGCATCCTGCGCAGTGAGTTTGCTGCGACGCACACGCTCAATTAAGCCCGATTGTCCATGCTGACGTGTATTCCACTCATCCATGGCATTTAAAATACGATCAGGTTGATGCACAGCCAGCACAGGACCTTCTGCCAAAATATTTAAATGATCATCGGTCACAATGGTAGCCACTTCAATAATTTGGTCGTTATCGGTATCTAAACCTGTCATTTCCAAATCAATCCAAATGAGGCTAGTATCAGGCGTGCTGCTCATAAATGTGCAATCTTATTCGGCTTAAAAACAACATAGTAGCAAATTTCTTGCTTCTTGGCTGTAACTGTGCCCCCGCTTCATGCTATTTTTGCCATCCTGAGTTCATGGTTTTTTAGGATATGAATGGCTTTAATTCGTAAGCGTCGATTGACTGAACAACAGCAACGTCGAATTGAAAAACAACACAAGTCACGTCAGACAGACATTGACACTTCACATGATTTAGAAGGCTTGGTGGTACAACACTATGGTCGTCAATTAGAAGTGCAGGCTTTATCTGTTCCTGAAATTCATCCTGAAAAACCTGTGGTGCACGCAGGTGAGCCTGAACCGTTTTGGAAACCTATCGAAATAGGCAGCATTTGGCGTTGTCATACTCGCACCAATTTAGAATTATTGGTGACGGGAGATCGGGTCAAATGGCAAGCCGATCCGAATACAGGTTTAGGGATTATTACCGCGATTCATCCACGCCAATCTTTATTGACCCGACCTGATCGTTATCACAAAGTTAAACCTGTTGCCGCCAATATCAGTTTGATTGTGATTGTTTTTGCGCCTTTGCCTGAACCTGCACCGGGCTTGATTGACCGCTATTTGGTTGCTTGTGCCGATGCCGATATTCCCGCCTTATTGGTTTTAAACAAATCTGATTTGCTCAAAGAAAACGACCCGATTTTAGACTTGCTTAAGGAATATCAAGACTTGGGGTATGAAGTCATGCAAACCCAGTCCGATGCGAATTTAGAGCATTTGGCGGCACGTTTGGCAGGTGAAACGGTGGCTTTTGTTGGACAATCGGGTGTGGGGAAAAGCTCGCTGATTAATGCCATCGTGCCTGAAGCGGCGCAAAAGACCAATATCATTTCAGAAAACTCAGCACTTGGACAACACACCACAACCTCTACCCGCTTAATTGGCTTTGGAGATGGTGCAGCCTTAATTGACTCACCGGGGATTCGTGAATTTGGTTTATGGCACTTAAGCCAAGATAAAATTCAAAATGGTTTTCCTGAAATTGAAAACCTGCTGGGGCATTGCCAATTCCGCAACTGTACCCATAAACATGAAAAGCAATGTGCGCTGCGACTGGCTGCTGCAGAAGGTGAAATATTATCGCGTCGTTTAGACAGTTATTTAAGACTGTGTGATGAAATTGCCGAAGCGCAACAAAAAAATTAATTTTATTGTGGCGCTGCCCTTGAAGCGGTGTTTTTGATCGCCATATTTATACGCTATACTCTTGAACAATTTTGACATTGTAATTAGGTGACTTGTGGAACGTTGGTTCGAATTTATGGGGAATCATCCCTTCTTATTTGGGACGCTGGCTGTATTGGTAGTGTTGTTCTTTGTGTTAGAAGGTCAACGCAATGGTCGCAAAATTTCCCCACAATCTTTGGGTATTTTAGTCAAAGCTAAAAATGCCATGTTGATTGATTTACGTGATGCCAAAGATTTCCGTGAAGGTCATATCAGTGGTAGCCGCAATATTCCCTATAGCCAAATTACCAAGCATGTTGAAGAGTTAAAAACCTCAGATCGCCCATTGGTCTTTATCTGTAACTTGGGTCAGGTTGCAGGCAGTGCTTTACAACAGGTCGCACATACCGATGCCTATCGTTTAGATGGCGGTATTAGCAACTGGAAAGCACAAGGTTTACCTTTAGTAAAAAGCAAATAGTTTTACCCAATATTTTTCGCAAGGAGAACAATCATGGCTGAAGTCACTATTTATTCAACGACTGTATGTCCATACTGCATTCGTGCAAAACAACTCCTTGAGCGTAAAGGCGTTGCCTATAAAGAAATTAATTTGTCGAATGAAGCGCCTGAAGTACGTGTTGAATTAATGCAACGCACCAATCATCGTACCGTTCCACAAATTTTCATCAATGACCAGTTTATTGGCGGCTTTGACCAATTATATGCGTTAGATCGCGAAGGCAAGCTTGATCAATTATTGGCATAAACATAATACGATAACCAACTCTTAAGGATTTAACATGAGTGAAGAACAACAAGCTCAACCACAATTGGCATTAGAGCGTATTTATACCAAAGACATTTCTTTTGAAGTTCCTGGGGCACAAGTATTTACCAAAGAATGGCAGCCTGAATTGAACATCAACCTGTCATCTTCTGCAGAAAAAATTGATCCAACCCACTTTGAAGTAGCATTAAAAGTTGTGGTTCAAGCCAACAACGCGGGCGATACTGCATTTATTGTTGATGTTACCCAAGCTGGTATTTTCCTGATTGATGGCGTTGAAGAAGAGCGTTTACCGTACATTCTTGGCGCATACTGCCCGAACATTTTGTTCCCATTCTTGCGTGAAGCAGTGAATGATATGGTTACCAAAGGCAGCTTCCCACAATTATTGTTAACGCCAATCAACTTCGATGCCGAGTTTGAAGCCAATATGCAACGTGCTCAAGCCGCTGCAGCTGAAGGTCAAGCTTAATTCGCGATTGGATATAAAAAAACCGCTGAAATTTCAGCGGTTTTTTATGTCATCCGTTTGCTGATGGACGATCAAAATTAAAAATCATCATCCTGAGATGGATCTCGATACAAGGCATCGTGTATCGCTTCGACCAATTGCTGCGCAATTTCCTGTTTAGAGGCTTTTTCCAAATCGCGTTTTTCCATACGGTAGCTTTCGGCAAAAAATACGGTCATGGCATTTTCATCGGAAGCAAAACCAATATCGGCACGGGAAACGTCATTGCAGGCAATCATATCTAACTTTTTCGCCACCAACTTGCCTGCTGCATACTCTTCTACATTGCGGGTTTCTGCAGCAAAGCCAACCATAAACGGACGTTTTTCCTGTTGCGCAATGGTCGCAACAATATCAGGGTTTTTGACCAACGCCACATTCAGCTCATCGCCTAATTTTTTAATTTTGTGTTCCGCAATTTCTGCCACGCGGTAATCTGCCACCGCGGCTGTAGCGATGAAAATATCACAGCCTTGTTCAAGCATCTGCAAACTGGTATCTAGCATTTGAATTGCAGAAGACACATTAATTCGCTGTACCCCATTTGGCGTATCTAAACTAACTGGGCCTGCAATAAGCGTGACTTTTGCCCCTGCTGCATAACAGGCTGCAGCCAAAGAAAAACCCATTTTGCCTGTACTATGGTTAGAAATATAACGCACAGGGTCTAAAGCTTCGCGGGTTGGGCCTGCTGTAATGGTGACATTTTTGCCTGCCAACATGCCAAATTTTTCCACCAAAGCACGCTGTGCCTGATGAAAATACTGCGTCACCTGATGCGCCAAATCTTCAGGTTCTGGCATACGCCCTAAACCAACATCTCCACAGGCTTGTTCGCCCGCATCGGGCATAATTACATGCACGCCATCTTCCACCAAAGTGGTTAAGTTACGCTGTGTGGCTTTGGCTGCCCACATTTGCTGATTCATGGCAGGTGCAACCCAAACTGGTGCAGTGGTGGCTAAATATAAAGTACTGAGCAAATCATCGGCCAGACCTGCAGCAAATTTGGCTAAGGTGTCGCAACTGGCGGGCGCAACCAAAATTAAATCGGCCCACCGTGCCAATTCAATATGCCCCATGCCTGCTTCGGCTTCGGTATCTAATAATTCGGTATGTACTGGATTGCCTGACAGTGCTTGAAAGGTCAGCGGTGTAATAAAAGCTTGTGCCCCCTTGGTCATGACCACGCGAACACTAAACCCCGCATCCTTTAAACGACGCACTAAAATCGCACTTTTATAGGCCGCAATGCCGCCTGTCACAGCTAAAATAATGTTTTTATGAGGGAGGACGCTTAAATCGAAGCTCACAAATAAGCCACCTTTTTGTTGCAGTGGCGCTCACAATAGCATTAAATAATGTCATTCCCAAGAGATCTGTTGGGATTTAAGTTTCAAATTTAGAATAAAAAAGTCAAATAACAATGCATTTATCTATTAAACATTGGCCTGAACAAGAACGGCCACGTGAGCGTCTGATTCAAAATGGTGCTGCAAGTTTGTCCGATGCCGAACTACTGGCTATTTTCCTGCGCTCAGGCTCGCAACAACATTCTGCGGTGGAGTTGGCACGATTGCTAATTCAGCATTTTGGCAATCTCACTACTTTACTCGATGCACCCATTGCCGAGTTGTGTCAATTTCACGGCATGGGTAACAGTAAATATTCACAGCTCATGGCAGTTAAAGAACTCGGACGGCGTTATGTGGCTGAACATTTAAAACAAGATGCGCTAGAGCTTAGCAACTCCAAACGTTTGATGGAGTATTTGCGTTTTGAACTTTTGGGCGAAACCCAAGAAGTGTTTGCGGTACTTTGTCTAGATGCCTGTTTACGCAAAATCAGCTTTAAAAAGTTATTTTATGGCGCAGTGAATTCGTGTGAAATTTCTATTAATCAATTGCTGCGTTTTGCAATTAGCCAACACGCTACGGCGATTGTGATTGCACACAATCATCCTTTCGGATTGCCACATCCCTCACGTGCAGATTTAATCCTGACGCAGCAGATTCAGCAAGCCTGTCAGTTGCTAGAGCTGCGTTTGATCGATCACTGTATCATCTCAAGTGAAGGTAATTTTTCCTTTGCCGAACAACAACTGCTTAAATTTGAGCACACTTAAAATTTGCATATTGACAAAGCCTGCACAAGCACAGAAGATCATCAAAAAATTGTGATGATTCTAATAAAATGATAGTCGATCAACCCAGTGTATTTAACTTACTGTTTTCTTGGCGGGGCACGATTTTACCGAAGGTCTTACCGCCTTTGGGCGTGGTGATGTTGATCTCCACCATTATTGGCGGTTTGTCTTATATTGGTTATTTTCATTTTCCAGAATTGCCTTTGGTTGGCTTTACTTTAATTGGGGTGGTGCTGTCGATTTTTTTGGGCTTTAAAAACTCTGCCTGTTATGACCGTTGGTGGGAGGCACGTAAACTTTGGGGCATGCTGATTGCCAACGCGCGCCACTTTGACCGCGACTGCCGTATACTTAGTCAAGCACGACGTGAACGCGTCATTCAGCACGTCATTGTATTTGCCAATGTCTTGCGCGACCGCCTGCGTCATCAAACTGCCAATCCAACCGAGTTAATTCAAACCAGTGGCATGAGTCAGCAAGCAATTACCCAACTGTATCAACAAGCCAATGCGCCGCAATACACGCTCAGTTTGATTCAATGGGAGTTAATGCAAGCACTTAAAGAGGGCGAAATTTCCGATATTATTTACACACAAATGAATCAACACGTCACAGAGCTGAGTTTGGTACTCACGGGTTGTGACCGTATTGCTACCACACCGCTCCCTTTTGCGTATTCAGTCCTACTTAACCGAACAGTGTACTTTTTCTGTTTTATGTTGCCCTTTAGTTTAGGGTCTACACTCGGATTGGCGACTCCGCTTTTGGTCGGTATTTTGGCTTATACTTTTTTAGGTCTGGATGCGCTCAGTTCTGAAATTGAAGAACCTTTTGGCACGCAAAGCAATGACTTACCTTTAGATGCCATGGTAAGAACCATTGAAATTGAATTATTGGGTACGTTGGGTAAACCAACGCCACCACCAATTCAGGCACAGGACAATAATTTGCTTTAGACCCTCTTCCCAACCTTCTCCCAGAGGGAGAAGGAGTTTTTATCCTTTCTAAATTTTAATAATGGATATCACATCTGCTTATATGAGAAGGTTGGGATGAGGGAGTTACTCAACAAAACTCTCCCAAATCCCAATTTGACCATCTTTCACCCGCGGAATATTGCCCAATTTAATCCACGGCATATTTTCACCATGAAAATCGCTGCCGACAGATACTTTTAGACCATGTTCAGCAATCATGCGATCCACCATTTGACGGGTCGATGCAGGGTCAATATTAGGCGGCAATTCCACTGCATCACCCCCATATTTGGCAAAAATTTCAATCAAATAACGAATATTGGTCGCAGATAAATCATAACGGGTTGGATGCGCCAACACGGCAAAACCCTGACTGTCATGAATTACCCGAATCGTATCTTCCAAACTCAAGCCATCAAATTTCACATAAGCCTTTTTGCCTTCTTTGATGTATTTATCAAATGCTTGCTGCACTCGCGTTACAATGCCTTTTTCTTGTAAGGTTTTGGCAATGTGCGTACGGGTAATCCGATCTGCTACGCCTTCGACTTTAAGAAGTACATCATTATAAATATCTTGTCCAATCAGCGGAGTGAGTAAATCACAAATTTGTTTGGCACGTTCTGCACGAATTTGTTTTTGCTGTTCCAGCAGCGCCTGTAAAGGTGCAGGATTTTGCATGTTTAGCGCCACCACATGCACGCTATAGCTTTTTTTAGTGGCAGGACGTGACCATTGACTGGAAATTTCCACTCCCGAAATAATCTTTAAATCTTGCCCCTGAGCCGCTTGCTCTGCCAAAGCCAGCCCATCCATTGTGTCATGATCAGTCAATGCCAAGGTATGAATGCCCTGCTGAATTGCCGCAGACACCAATTCTCCAGGTGACAAAGTTCCATCAGAAATATTACTGTGTGTATGTAAATCTACGCCGTGCATCACTTATACTATGTCATTTATTTGATCAGATTTAGATACTCTAACATGAAAGCACTTTTAGACTTTGTGCCCCTCATTATTTTCTTTTATTTATACAAAACTGTAGATCCAAAAGACACTAATCATCAATTACTACAACTCATCGGCTCTGCAGGCGGTGTCGATAACAACCATATTTTGGTGGCCACCACAGGTCTGATCATCTCGATGTTAGTGGTGTACGGCGCATTGTTCATCATGCAAAAATTCCGTTTAGATAAACAACAGTGGATTGTGCTGTTTATGACCGTAATTTTTGGTGGCGTTACTTTAATGTTAAGCGATGACTTTTATATTCGCCTGAAAGCTGCCATTTTAAACATTGTATTTGCAGGTGCTTTTTTGCTATCACCATGGTTCAGCAAAGACCGTAAACCACTGATTCAACGCTTATTTGGGCCTGTGTTCAACTTGACCGAAGCTGGCTGGAAAAACCTGAATTATACTTGGGCAGCCATGTTTGCAGTCATGTCTTTCCTACACGTATTTTTTGCATTTTTATTTATGGACGGAAAATATTGGGGCGAATTCACTGCTTTTGGTGACATGATTGTGATGTTTTCCTTTATCATTGTGCAGTTTATTGTATTGCGCAAATACTTTAAAACATCTGAATAATTTCTGATCTGCGATATTCGAGAGTAACTATGCCTTTATTTGTTCTGAGTTGTACTGACCGTGAAGGTACACTGGAAAAACGTCTTGCGACCCGTCCTGCACATCTTGCACGTTTGCAACAACTCGATGCCGAAGGTCGCTTAATTGTGGCGGGGGCAATGCCAAAAGACCCAAGCAATCCACAAGCAGGCTTTTATGGCAGCACCATGATTGTCGATTTTGACAGTCGTGAAGCACTCGATGCTTGGCTACAAGATGAACCTTTCTTAAAAGAAGGCATATATAGCCACATTGACGTTAAGCCATTCAATAAAGCATTCCCTCAAGGATAAGCGCTATGCGTTTCGTTGTTGCCAGTGTTGTTGCTGTTCTGCTCAGTTCACCTGTATATGCAGTTGAGCCAGCCACAACCACACCTACTGCACCTGCTCCTGCTGCTGTGACCAACACGGCAGCTGTAGCAACAGCCAATGGGGTTACTCCTGCACAAGATAAGCCCCTGACTGCAGAACAAATTGCCAAAAATAAAGCCCTTCAGGAAGCTAAAACCAAAGCCTTGATTAAAGATCAGAGCACACGTTTGCAACAACTTGAACAGGCAAACCTCGATGCTTTGGCACAGAATCAGGAACTGCAACTTAAAAACGATAATTTAGGCGTGCAAGTTCAAGTACTGCAAAGTGAACGCAGTGCGCAAATGTTTTTATACGGTGCTGCAACACTCGCGGTTGGCGTATTGCTCGGCTTCTTAATTGCTAGCTATGTCTATACCAAACGTCGCCGCCAATGGTAAGGTGAGCATTCACCTCTTGATTTAAGGTACTCTGGTTTTGTTTCAGCCTATTCAAACTGCCGAGCTGGATTGGCAACTGGTCGATGGTATTGATGTGCCCATTTCCAAACAATTTGGCGATGTGTATTTCTCTAAAGACAACGGTTTATTAGAAACACGGCATGTGTTTTTACAGGGCAATGACTTACCCATCCGTTTAGCAGCGCTGAATGATTTTGAATATTTTTGTGTAGGCGAAACAGGCTTTGGTACAGGCTTAAATATTTTAGCGCTCTGGCAATTATGGCAACAGGTACGTCCCAATAATCGCAGCCATTTACACGCAATTTCTGTCGAAAAATTTCCACTTTGCAAAGCCGATCTTATACGTGCCTTAGCGGCTTGGCCCGAACTCAGTCATCTGTCTGAACAGCTGATTCAGCAATACCCTGCCGCTATTGCAGGCTGTCATCGTTTAAACTTTCCAGATGAACGCTTTAGCCTAGATTTATGGCTAGGCGATGCTCAGGAAGTTTTTCCTGTCATTGCTAAAACTGCTCCTGTCAATGCGTGGTTTTTAGATGGCTTTGCACCCGCCTGTAACCCCGATATGTGGCAGGAAACCGTGCTCAACCCGATTGTAGCACTGTCCGATTATGGCACGACTTTTGCCTCATTTAGTGTGGCAGGCGTACTCAAACGTGGCTTAAAACAACACGGTATTCACATCACCCGCCCACGCGGTTTTGGGCATAAACGGGAAATGCTGAAAGCCATCTGGCAAGCGCCTGAAATAGAGCCAATATCCGATCAGAACGAAACTCAAATTACAACAAATACCACAACAAGCAACCAACAGCGCCATATTGCGATCATAGGCGCAGGAATTGCGGGTTTAAGCTGTGCGTGGGCATTTTCCCAACGAGGGCATCAAGTCACGCTCTATGACCAAACAGCGCCACTTGCAGGCGGTTCTGGCAATCCTTTGGCACTCTTAAACCCAAAACTTTGCCCAATTCATCAAAGTGCTGATCATTTAATGACTTTGGCATGGCAACATGCTTTAAATCACTATGCCGCATTCAAAGCATTTCGTCCGTTGCAGATTCATCAACTGGCACTTAAACATGCCGATGAATTGCTGGATTTAGCCACACAATACCCAAAAGGTATTTTAGCAGCACAGAGTGCAACCGAACTTACGCCACAAAGCGACTTTGCCAGTTTAAGCTTATTGCAAGCAGGAGCAGTTTCTCCACATCAACTGCGTGATGAAATTCTTGCGCATCCGCACATTCAGTTTCAGCAAGCTCAAATTAAACAAATCACCACGACAGCACAGCAACTGATCTTACACAGCCTAGATACTGAACTTGGAGTGTTTGATCATGTCATCGTCTGTGCAGCGCTGCAAAGCGGTGCTTTTTTTGAGCATTACCCTGTGCTTAAAACCATTCGTGGGCAAGTTAGCTGGGTAAATAATACAGATCAGGCTTTGCCATTATCACAAGCCTATAGCTATGGCGGCTATTGCATGCAGCTCAATGCCGATCAACTGATTTTAGGTGCATCGTTTTATCCAAATCGGGAAGATTGTGACGTCTTGGCAGAAGACCATGTGCATAACTACGAACTTATCCACAGTGTCTTTCCTGCGTATGCCGAAAACTTAGCACCCGTAGATACTTGGCAAGGTCGCGCTTCGCTACGCGCCCAAAGTCAGGATTATTTTCCCCTACTTGGCAAAATGCGTGATGATCAGGAAATTTACAGCTTTGCAGGACTCGGTTCTAAAGGCTTTTTATTTGCCCCGTTGTGCAGTGAAATACTGGCGGCACAAGTTTTAGCAGAAGCCTGCGCTGTACCTAAAAACTTAGTACAAAAACTGGCAGCTACACGTTTTCAGAAAAAGGTGAAAAACAAGAAGCCTTATTTTAAAGCTCCTCCACCTTCAAGCTAACGCTCGCTTAGAGAAAATAGAAATAAAACGATACCCAACAAAAAAGCGCCTTACGGCGCTTTCTTCATATTGATGATACTTAGTGACCTTGTTCCAAAGGCATGCCTGCGTCGCGCGCAGCACGTGTACCACCCATTAAAACCACATATTCACGTGAGCTGTCCAAACCTTCTAGTTTTTCCGCTGCACGTGGGGCTTTACTTCCGCCACCACATAAAATGTAAATGGGTTGATCCGCCGACACCTGAGTAAGACTCTCTGCTGATAGATCGTTAATTGGCTGATTCACAGCACCTTTAACATGAGCTTCTGCATAAGCACTTGCATCACGTACATCCCAGATAATCGCGTCAGCTGGGAACTCAAATGTTGTAATTTCTTGTTTACGGATCATTGCGCACTCCTTTGATGTAAAACAACACTTGGCAAATGAAGAAAACATCCCTAGCATCTCAGATATTGTTTCCATTTGCAAAGGTCTTCATTATGCCTTCTTTCGATATTGTTTCTGAATTAGAACTTTTTGAAGTGAATCATGCGGTTCAAAACACACAAAAAGAAATCGGTACTCGTTTCGATTTTCGTGGTCAGGATGTTTCTATCGACCTCAATGAAAAAAACAAAGAGATTAAAATCTCCACTGAAAGTGATTTCCAATGTGAGCAAGTGTATACCATGCTCGAAAATCACTTCTATAAGCGTAAAGTCGACATTCAGGCGCTTGACCCACAAAAAATGACCGCATCAGGTAAAAATGTGATTCAAGTGATCAAACTTAAAGATGGTCTTGACTCAGATACCGCAAAAAAAATTAACAAAGCCATTAAAGACAGTGGCATTAAAGTGCAATCTTCTATTCAGGGTGACAAAATTCGTGTGACCGACAAGAAACGCGACACATTGCAACAAGTAATGGCGTTCTTGAAAGAGCAACAATTTGGTCTGCCACTGCAATTTAACAACTTTAAAGATTAATTTGGGGATGTCATGACACCAACCAATCGCTTAAACAAACTGGTCAAAGCAACATCAAAATTGCCGAAAGGCATTCAAAGCCGCCTTTTGAGTCAAGCCTTTGGTCGTGTCGTGCCGATGGTGGGCACTGCGAAAATTCGCTATCAAGAAGTAACCCCATCGCAAGTGGTGGTCAGTCTTGCCAATCATAAAGCCATGCAAAACCATATTGGACAGGTACATGCCTGTGCTATGGCGCTGCTTGCCGAAACTGCTACAGGTTTTGTGACTGCTATGAATGTACCTGATAGTGCCATTGTGCTGATTAAAAGCCTGAAAGTGGACTTTAAACGTCCAACTCAAGGTGCAATGACAGCCATTGCCACACTCAGCCCAGAACAGCAACAACTCATGCACAGCACCGACAAAGGTGAAACACTGGTCAATGTCAGTGTGATTGATGAATCAGGCGAAGCCCCGATTCAGTGTGAAATGTTGTGGGCATGGGTGTCAAAATCACATTTAAAGCAGAAATAAGCCTAATATTTGTTTCTTCTCCAATAAAAAAATCCCAGCTACTGTGCTGGGATTTTTTTCATTACGATGTTTGACTAGCTTGATAATTATGATGCTTGACTAGCCTGAGCTTCTAAAAACTTCTGTTTGGCTTCTTCAGGAATCTGACGTTTTGAGCCTTTGACATCAACCGCAACAAAGGTAAATACGCCTTCGGTGACACGCACGGCTTCACGTGAATCGTCATGGCTGTCCCACACTTCAATTTGCATTTGAATAGAGGTATTGCCCACTTTTAGAATTTTGGTGTAGCAACTGATCACATCGCCCACTTTTACAGGTACCAAAAAAGTCATTTGGTTAATAGAAATCGTGGCACAACGTCCTTTACTAAAGCGCTCGGCATGAATCGCACCAGCCAAATCCATCTGTGAAACGATCCAGCCTCCAAAGACATCTCCACTCCAGTTGGTATCTGCTGGCATGGCAATTGTTTGTAGGGAAAGCACTCCCTCTGGTTTTGCATGAGAATCTGACACGTTCACTCCGGACATTTGCATTAAATTAGCACGAACAGTGCATTAAGACTGGGCGCTGAGTTGCTGATCCAACCACTGTTGTAATTCAGTCGCTCGTAGCGCGCCGCTTATTCTAGCAATTTCATTGCTTTTATTCATCAATACCAGTGTTGGAATACTGCGCACATGGAATGCACTGCTTAAGCGTGGATTGGCCTCGGTATCAATTTTGGCAAACACCACCTGCGGATTTTGCTTGGCAACTGTTGCAAAATGTGGTGCCATCATCTTGCAAGGACCACACCAGTCCGCCCAAAGATCAATCAGAATAGGTAAGTCACTATTTTGAATAAAATTACTGAAATTTTGCTCATTCAATTCAATGGGTGCAAGCGGAATCAGCGCTTGATGACACTGCCCACATGCAGGATTGGCAGATAATTTATCTTCAGGTACACGGTTTTTTGCACCGCATTCAGGGCATACAATAATCATTTACTGAACTCCAAACAGTTGCTGTAAAAACTCTAATTGGGTCTGAATGACTTTTTTAAACCATTCACCATGATAAATATCAAAATGTTGCATATCCCACTCTTCATATTGCACATAAGGCGCAATATTGGTGGCCGTTTCACGACTCGATTCAATTGGAATCAGGCTGTCACGCTGTGCAGCAATAAATAACACAGGGATGTTGATTTGCCGCACTTCTTGAATGGGGCGATAACGAATCAAATTAAAAAACACCCGAGCAGGAATTTCCCCACTCCAGTAATGGTCGGGGTTCACAATTGACATATAACCTGCATAACTGTCTGCAGTCGGTAAAAAACATAGTTCTTTTTGCGCCACCACTGCAAGCGTTTTGGGTGACATCCCCACCTTTGCTCCCATATAGTCCTGACTGGAAATTTTTAGGGCTTTCGGAAGTTGCTGCAAAGGATATAACTTGGCACTTTCCGCACCATCTACAAAAGGCACTTGTACCATGACCGCGGCAATATTGTGTAAGCGTGAGGCCAAACTCAGCACATATCCGCCACTCAGAGAAGTTCCCCACAGAATCATGCGTTTGGCATCAATCGACTTACGTTCCGCGATATGTGAAATCATGCTGCGCCAGTCGTCTAACTGCGCCTCTATGGATACCAACTCACGTGGACGCCCCGTACTTCCGCCCCAATAGCGATAATCGAATAGCACCACGGCATAGCCTGCCTGAGCAAAATGCTGTGCGTATTGCACCAATTTAAAATGACGCAAGGCCGCCAGACCATGCGCCATCAGAATCACCGCAGGTTTTTCTATAGATTTAGGGCGATAAAAGTCTGCAGCAATCACCTCGTGATCACTTTTGACATATAAAGGCTCGACCGTATAGGAATGCATAAGCGCTCCATTGCGTTATTTTATCGTTATCATCGTTATAAATATTTCAGAACATTCTGCTCTTGAATCTGCTTAATGCTATCATAAAGCATATTGTCATGAATAAAATGATGGAGTATTCCCATGTCTGAACAAGTCGGTTTTGCGGGTCAAATTGGTCCTGAACATGTGAGCCAAGTTGTAGAGAAAGGCTTTAAGTCAATTATTAATAACCGCCCAGATATGGAAGGTGGTGCCGAACAACCAACCAGTGCGCAAATTGAAGAAGCTGCACGTGCAGCAGGCTTAGATTATGTCTATCAGCCTGTGGTGTCGGGTCAAATTACTGAAGTCGATGTGCGTACTTTTGCCAATCACTATAACGAATTGCCAAAACCTATCCTGATGTTCTGTCGTACTGGAAACCGCTCAAACAACTTATTTCAGTTGGCAAAACAAATGGATTTGTTGGATGACTAAACCCATCTTCAAGTATGTGTTTTGCTGTGTTCTGATCTATAGCAGTATCTCACTGAGTCACGCTCAAAACGATGTTTAGACTTTAAATACCAAAGTCAGTGTTGCAGGTCAGATGAATGCTGCCAAATTTTCACAGTTGATGCGGCAAGGTTTTAAATCTGTGATTGTGAACCGCCCTGATCAAGAGATGGGCAATCTGGTCAAGGTCAGCGAATTACGCAATATTGCAGAAAAATCTCAGGTCAGTGTGATTTATCAACCGGTTAGTAGCGGTAAAATTTCTCAAACAGACATTCTTGAATTCGCTAAATATTATAATGAGCTTCCAAAACCCATTCTGATGATTTGTCGTAGTGGCGCTCGTTCTAGTGCGTTATTTCATCAGGCAAAATCTCAAGGTTTGTTGCATGAATAAAGTTTTATTGGCAGTAATCTGTGTCTTAGTTCTCACTGCGTGTAGTTCGATGCAAGTGCGCCCGACCGTGGGTGTGAGTGTGGGGACTTCGCTTTAATTTTTAAATTAAAATCCCCATAAAAAAAACAGCGCTAAAGCGCTGTTTTTTTTAAATATAATTTCTATTGATAATCTACATAAATCGTGGATACTTTACCATCTGGTGAAGAAACAGAAACTTTCAACGTATCTCCTACCGCACATTCTTTTAGACGATAGCCATAGTAACTTTGATTACTATTTTTGAAAGTGCTTGGTGTCAAAAGATCAAAGACATTTGCGACAGGTGAACTTCCTGTTGCTAACTCTGCAGTACAAGATAAATTATTGGCTTTTGTATTATCCTCAGGAGTAACACTTATTGTGGTACCTGTTGGCATAGGCACACTTTGAGCGCTATTTCCATACATATTAAAAGACAATAAACTTCCACTTGCCTTTACATTAGTAAAGGTTGGTGTATTTTCAGCAAATGCAAATAATAATTGCTGACGGATGACCGTATCTAAATTATCGTCACATGTGTCTGCGATATTCGGCTGTCTAATTGTAGATGGAGCACAGGTCGCTTTGTTTCCTAATACCGCACGATTATAAAGAAATTCACCAATACCATAATCTTTGTTATATTGATTATCCTCGTTATCGTCACGGAAAAAGCTACCAATATTACTAAGAAGTCGATCTACGCCTTTAGTATAAAGATTATCGCCATCTAAATCTGTAAAGCTTTTATCACCCTCAACATAAGCCAATACAGTCACACGATTATCTAAAGGACGAGGTTCTTGTGTTGTTAGAGTTACAGAACATACTCCTTGGACTGTTGAACAATTAGGTTCAACCTTCCCTCCCTCAGAAACAAAGCTAATTACTGTACCATCTGGAACAGGGTTCCGTGTACGATCAACCATTCTCGCTGTAATAGTTGCAGTGTCACCATCAATTACATTCTGTAATGAATTTTTAGATACTGATAAACTTAATCCATCTTGAGTGACTCGACCAATAGATACAGATACATTTTTAGATACAGCCGAAACATTTTTGTCTGAAACTAAAGTTGCTCTTATCTCTACAGGCCCAGGTTTATCTCCAGGATAAAGATTCACAATCACTTTACCATTCGAATCACTTTTTATAGTTTTGTTATTTTGATTACCAAATGATACGAACGATAAATCTTCTGGTGCTTGTACTTTCTCAATCAAAACATCTTGATCTGCTACAGGTACACCATTTGCATACAAAGTAAATTCAATTTGACCAGATGATGCTGAACCACTTTTTCTAATCCCCAAATTAACTTGATTAGATGTATATACTAATGAGTTAGCTTCAAGTGCCTTAATATTGACATCAACTTCAACTTCTGGGATGTTTAAACCTTTTGCTGAAATTTTTTGTGTCCCTGTACACAACTTTCCATCTGTACCAATTGCTTTGTATGATGTCGTAACATTTCCTTGATTTGATGAAACAACTGTAGCTGGTTCAAATTTACCACAAGTTGCAGTGAACTCAACGTTGACATTATTTTGATTAACTTTCGTCTTTGCATCTTGCGTTTTTAATGTGATATTTGTTGAACCGCCAGACTCTAATTGAGTACTAGCTGCTTTCAAATCGACTAAAATAATATTGGTTGCTTGAAGTGAGAAATTAAGTGCTTGTGATGACGCTTGGGCACCATCAAAATCTGCAACTGCAGAAATTTGATAGGCGCCATTAGTGTTTAAATTTTCAGGTTTAACAGAAATACTCGCTTCACCACTAGTATTGGTTAAAACAGCACCATTGGAACTACCTAAAACAACACCACCAGTCACTGTAAATGTAACCAATGCACCACTAATTCCTTTACCTGACTGATCTGTTACTTTGACTTTAGCGATCACACCCTCTGCTGCGATTGCTTGAGTTAAGCTACCATTGCGATCAATCAACTCAATAGAACTAATATTAACAGATTTTACTTCTTCACCTGTACTAGGATTCGAAGCATTACCTGTAGTAGAACCTTTCGTATTATAATAACCATCACTTCCACCGCCACCACAGCCAGCCAATAAAACTGCTAAAGCCACAGCCGAAAATTTCAAACTAATTTCTTTCTTTTTCATTGAGTTATTCCCCAAATCCCTCTAAAACTATGAGTTAATCGAACATATAATTAATATTGTCAGATATGTAACCATAGTTACTGCTTTATGTAAATAAAAGCATGATAAATGTTTTGCTTGTGTTAGCCTAAATTTATTTATTACATGAAGTAGCTCACAAATGTACGACCTCATTATTATTGGTGCAGGTACCGCAGGCATTAGCGCCTATAAAGAAGCAATTAAATACACCCAAAACCTACTCATCATCAATCACGGTCCATGGGACACCACCTGTGCCCGTGTTGGTTGTATGCCTAGCAAAGTCCTCATCTCTAGTGCCAATCGCATGCACGACATTCAACATGCACAAGAAGTTGCACTCACGGTAGATGCAAAAATTGATACATCCCAAATCATGACGCACGTACGTCAATTACGTGATCGTTTTACCCGTGCCACACAAAAAGATGTAGATCGTTGGGAAGCATCCCATAAGATTTCAGGCTTTGCGACTTTCATAGATGCCCATACAATTCAAGTGAATGGACAGCAATATCAGGCAAAAGCTTTTATTGTTGCAGTCGGTTCTACTCCTGCTTATGACCAAGCCTGGAAAGAAAACTTAGGCGAACGCTTAATCACATCAGATCAAATTTTTGAATTAGAGCACTTACCGCAATCTTTGACCGTCATTGGCAGTGGTGTAATTGCAATCGAATTAGCTCAAGCTATGCAACGCTTAGGGGTAGAGACCACTATTTTTGCACGTAGTCGTAAAGTTGGTTCACTCCGCAGCCCAGAACTACAAACCATTGCACAAGATACACTCAGTCGAGAATTGAATATCAAATTTGAAACCTTGCCTACACAACTACAAAAAACAGAACAAGGCGTGAAAATTGAATATCAAGAAAATGGACAAATACAAAGCTTAACTGCCGATTATGTATTGGTTGCTACGGGTAGACGCAGCTATTTAGATCAGCTTCATCTTGAAAATATTGATACAAGTTTCAACAACATCAAACAACTCCCAATTGATCCTCATACCAAACAACTCGGACAGCATGCTATTTTTATTGTGGGTGATGCACACACGAATACTCCCATTCAACATGAAGCAGCACATGAAGGGCGTGCAGCCGTGCATAATTGTTTAAGCTTTCCAAATATTGAAAATATTAAAACATTAACACCCATGGGTATTGTGTTTAGCTCACCTGAAATGGCATCTGTAGGACAAAACTATAAACAACTGAAAGATCAAAATATTGCATTTACAACAGGCTTTGTTTCTTATGAAAAACAAGGTCGCGCCTTGGTGCTAGGAAAAAATAAAGGTGCTATTGAAGTTTATATTGATAATAAAAGTCAAAAGTTATTAGGTGCTGAATTATTTGTGGATGCTGCTGAGCACATGGCGCACTTATTGGCTTGGATGATTGATGAAGAACTCACACTTGAGGATATTTTAGATAAACCGTTCTACCATCCAACACTAGAAGAAGGTTTAAGAACAGCATTTAAACATGCACGTCGACAACTACGTGAAATCTAATCAAATTTAGAAAGTATGCTTACTCTTTAAAACCATCCCCTGATGGTTTTATTTTGCCTTCACTTTTTATAGTTTTTAATATTTTCTTTCCCACATAAAAAACACCCCCAACGCTAGTTGAGGGTGTTTCGAATAATGAGCTGGCGATGACTTACTCTCACATGGGTAACCCCACACTACCATCAGCGCGAAGAGGTTTCACTTCTGAGTTCGGGAAGGGATCAGGTGGTTCACTCTTGCTATTGTCGCCAGCACAACTGTTATGGACTTGTTCGGGTCTTAGTTACTCTGCTTTTGCATGTAATGCCTTACTTTGTTCCAAATGAGTTATTAACAGGTTGGCTATTGTATCTGAAATTTCATGTTCAGCAAGGGCTGAATCAAGATATTTGATCTGATCAGTTTCAAGTGATCTTTTATGAATCGATTGATGCTTGTGATACAACAACTGTTTGGGTGTTGTATAGTCAAGCCTCACGAGCAATTAGTATTGGTCAGCTTCACATATCGCTATGCTTCCACATCCAACCTATCAACGTCGTAGTCTTCAACGGCTCTTTAGGAGGCATAAA